>JAPLYA010000017.1 GCA_026395775.1 Candidatus Pacearchaeota archaeon | reverse complement strand
AGGTTTTTAAATGTTATTCAATCCATGGAAGTTCCAGACACTCTTGAACCTTTCCCAGGCATTTGTCCTCCAAGCTCGGTTGGGATAGAGGCAAAACCTCCTCCGTAAAGTGAGAAATGCTGTTCTGGAAAATAACCTGTTGGGAAAGCAAGATAGTTGCCATAAGCTGGCATCTGATTCCAGTAGGGGGCTTTTATTGAGTATAAAGGCGAACCAAATGATTCAAGAACATAGGAAGTTGGCGTTTGTTTAAAATGCTGGACAAAACTTCCTGCTTCTATAATCTTCTTTCCTGAGAAACCTGCTTTTTCCAATGTTTCCATAATCTGTTTAAATGGAACATTGCCCATCCCTGGAGAAAGATGTGAGTCTCCATAGCCAAAATTATCTGTTAGATGAACATGCTTAACTAAGCTTGAGATTTTCTCTGTTTCTTTTTTAATATCTTCGTCTGTATAGCCCCCTTTTTTGAGAATATTCAGATGACCAACATCCCAAGTTACTCCAATCATCTTTTCAGCTGCTGCTCTTGCCTGAGATTCTGAGATTCCTTTTGCTGTTGCTTTTTCTACAAATGTATCTTTGACTTTTTCAACTAGGGCTCTTAATTCGTCAGACTTAGAAAAAGCCATTCCAGGATAGAGATTTTCAATTGAGATTATTGGAGCATTATTTTTAAATTTTTGATATGAATTCAATGCTGCATTTGCAAGTGTTTCTGCTGATTGTTTTTTTGCAAAATCTTCTATTTTAACATAAGTATCTGGGGCTGAGATTCTCAGCTTTTCTTCTGGAATTCCGTGGTTTAGTTTGGTTAAAGTATCATCAATCAAGGCTGATTTTTTGATAATAAGTTTTAGATGAGAAGAAGGATCCATCCCTCCGTTTTTGACTGCATCTTGATAAAGTTTTTGCTGCTCTCCTGCTGCTTCCTGCCAGCTTTTTTGAATGTTCTCCAGAACTTTTCTTGTGCTTGCATCTCCGTATTTGTAAGCTTTACTATACAGAGTCCTGAAGCTAGTCTCAACATTATCTAGAAACATCTTAGCCCTGTCCATATTCTGTATTGCCCTCCCGTGATTCTTCATTTGCTCTTCATCAAACTTTCCTTCTGCTAAAAATGGGGCAAGTTCTGTTGCAGCCGGCCTCAAAATCTCATCTGCTTCTTTTTTGTAGAAAGCTAAGTTAGTTATGCTATTAATCCACTCTGAGTTGTTAACTACTTTTATTTCTTCTTCAGGAACTTTTATTACATAACCTGATTCTGGGTAATATTTTCCCTCTCTTTTTATTGGGACTAACTGCCCGGTTTCCTGATTTACTGCTATAATCTGGCTTTCTTCAAGTCGTTTTAATTCTTCTACTGTCGGCTGCCTCCCTTCTTCTCTTTCAATTTGCATTTTGTAGTCATCTAACATTTTTTTATCTGGTCGGGAATATTCTGTTCCTGGAGTAGCTGAAGCATGGATGTTAACTAGAATGTTCCCATCGGGCTTTAGCTCGTGAGCTCGCTCTACTATTGAAGAAATTTGTCTTTCTGCTTCCATTCTTCCTGCTTCATCCCAGCCCTGCTGTGTAAATCCAGCTGGATCTATCATTGGAGCATGAATAGAGGTGTCTGCATTTGTTAATTTTAACAATCTGTTTATTTCTTTGAAATGCTGTTTTGGAATTTGATCGAATGTTTCTGCTTGGATTGGTTGCAACTCGAATGTCCTGCCTCCCTGGTTCAATAAGTTGGAAACTTCTCCAATCTGATTTGCTGTTTGGATTGATGTTGGGGCCCCTATCTCGGAGAATGGAATTCTGTAGCCTGTAAATAATTCGCCATAGTTCGGATCTAGAGAATAGGGCTTACCTGAATAAAAAAATTCATATGCCATCTTTTATTTATTTCTCATTTTAATTATTTTTTATTTAATTTGAGAGGTAATCACTAACTTCGTTTTGTAAACTTTTTAATTGTGCAAAGTTAATTAAACCAATCACCATAATTTTAAGTATACTAAAACAGTTTATTTTTACCTCTCTTTTATTATTTATTAAGCATAAAGAAGTTTTTAAAGTTGACTATACTTGTAAATTCGGCTCGCAACCCCATCTGTTAATAATAAAAATTAGCCAGATGAAATTGCTCGGCCCCTATAGCTCAGCGGTAGAGCAATTGCTTCGTAAGCAGGAGGCCGGGAGTTCAAATCTCTCTAGGGGCTTGTTGGTTTCAAAAGATTTATAAGTTGTTTTAAAATAGAATTTTATATACTCGAAAGTTTGTTTGAAAAGAATTAAAAAATAGCCAAACAAACTTCCTCGGCGGGGGTGTCGGAGTGGCCAAACGAACAGGACTTAAGTGTAAGGAACATCTATAGTTCCTTAACAATCAACCTCCTTAGCAAAGAAGGAGAAGAAATCCTGTGGCTTAGTGCCTGCGTAGGTTCGAATCCTACCTCCCGCATTCATTTCTTAATGTGGATATAATCAGAAAAATAAATATGCTCGCCTCCCCCATACTATCTTTCTATATCACAAAGTTAGCAATTAAAAACCGAAATGTTTAAATAGTTTGAACAATTGTACAAATAATGAGTACATTATTAAAATCAGGGCATACAAAGATATTACGGCTTTTTTATGAAAATAAAAAAGCTAGCTTTCATTTAAGAGAAATAGCCAGAAGAACAAAACTTTACGCAAATAGCGCAACAAGATTCTTAAATCAGCTTGAGAAAGAAGGCATATTAACTTCTCAAAAAGATGGAAATCTTAAAAAGTATAATATTAAAAAAAGTGAAAAGCTATCAAACATTTTTGCATCATTTGACATTGAAAGATTAAATAAACTACCATTATCAAGAAGAAGAGCCATAACCTACTTTTTAGATAAATTACACGAAAAGCCAATTATAGCTCTGTTGTTTGGCTCAACTGCAAAAGAAACATTTAGAAAAGACTCAGATATAGATTTGCTCTTAATTGTTAATAAAAAAATTGATGTGGATACAGCTAAAGATTATGTTGATGCTCAGATAGGAATTAAAATTAATTGCTTCCAAATAACCTATGAAGAGTTTAAAAAAGAAATAAAACTCAAAGAAGATAAAGTTATCCAATCAGCTTTAAATACGGGTTATCCTATATTTAATCAAATGTTATTTTATGAGGTGTATTTGAATGGATATTAAAGTTTTAAGAAAATTGATAGCAAATCCTTTACTTTTAAATAAAAGAATAAAATTCTATGAAAGTAAAAAGATTATACAAAAAGTTCCTTTTGATTTGGAGGAAATTAAAGGACATATCTCAAAATCAGAGCATAATCTCAAGTTTGTTTTAGATAATATGAAGCTAGAATACTACGATTGGTGCATAACTGGTTGTTATTATGCTATTTATCAAATCGCATTAGCTTTGATAAGAGCAAAAAAGGTTTATTCAAAAAATCATGATGCAACCCTTTGTTTACTGGCAAGAGACTATTATCAAGCAGGCATAACTAAAGAAGATATAGAACTAATCAATATCTTTTTCTTAGATTATCAGAACTTATTGATTTATGTTCATACAAAGGATAAAAGAGAAGAAGCGTCTTATTCTTCAAAATACAACTTTGATAAAAATAAAGTTGAAGAATTAAGGCTTAAAACAATTGATTTTATAAATAAGGCAAGAGGAATATTAGACAGCATAATAAAATAGCAACATTACCAAAAAAATATAAATACTAGCTCACATTAAAGATAACAAGAGGATAAAAAGCTAGAAAAAGTTCGCAGGCAAATGCCAAGATAATATTCTGTGTACCTCCCCCATACTATCTTCCAAATCATATCGAAAAGATTAAATACTTCCTAAATTGCTAAAAAATATGTTTAATAGACTTTTTGCAGTAAGAGCTATTCCTGGTGTAGATAGGAAAAAAGATTCAAAAACAATACCGAGAAATGATCTAATAAATATTGTTGCGGCTGAAATTGTCCAAAGGATTAAATCTGGTACGGTTGTTATGTTTGCTCCTCCTATTGAGTATATCACAGGCAATTGTGCTGTAATTGGTAATGCTTTTGTTAGCTATGCTTTTGAACGTCCAGAGATTATTCATACAAAGAATATGACTTCAAAAAGTGGTTCTATACGTTTATATAAAAGATTACTAGCTGAAATGGAAAAAAGGCAAAAAGGGAATATTATTGCTGTTGGTTACAGTGAATACATTCAGGATTTTGGTTCTTGGTATCTCGATCAATTGGGATGTAACTCATTAGATATATTTGAACAATTTGGAGAGAGTAGATGCATTGAGATTAATCGTATAAGCAGAGCCCCTAATTTTTTTGGAGCAAAAGGATATTTTGATGGACAGTTTGGAGTAAATAGATTGCCTATTCAAAAAGCTAATAATTCTGAAAACAGGCATTTAAATAGTCCTGAGAGAAAAGATGTGTGGGCAACAGAAGAAGATGAAGAGCTAGATAGGAATCTTGTGATTTTGAGAAAAATAAGATCTCTCCGGCAAAAAAGATAACCTGTATACTAAAGTATAATAATTTTTAAATAGTGTCATTTTCTAGACACACCATGATTAAAGGGATGAAGACACTGGTATTAATTGCTATCTTAGTCATAAGTTTGAGTTTCGTATATGCAGATTGTATCCCAAATGAGAAATTGGCTGGTTCTCAAACAATAAATGATGTCAAGTTTAAAACAATAACAACAAATTTGAATCAAACAACTTCTGAATATATTCAAACAATACAAGTTTTAAACACAGCTAAGTCAGTTAAAAATATTAGCTATACAAAATATTCTTGTAGATGTCAAAAAACAATAGGCAATGGGAACAATAAAATATGCATTGCTTACTGGCCTGATGATTTATTTAATTGCCATGGAATTGAAGAAAGTCTAAGTTTGGCTCCTGGAGAAACAGAAATAATAGAGATAAGTGTAAGCCAGTATCAAAATAAAGTATGCGGAACTTTTCAGACTGATTTATGGATAAACTCCATTAATGGGAAAAATTTCAACAAATTGAGTGTCTGGGCTCTTGCTCATCTATGTGAAGATTGTTCTATAGAAAGATGCGAAGAGGAAAAATCCTGCTTAACTCCCGATGATTATGGGATAACAAGCAGTGTTAAGATTAAGCCAAGTGGCGAACGAACATTGCAAAAATATTTAGATGATGCTGGGGTAAAGGTTAATGTATCTCAACAAGACAATATACAAACCTGGGATTTCAAAAACCCAGGGAATGTTACCTTAGAAATAACTTATATTGGAGGGCATACAAATCATCAGGATATATTCGGCTATAAGGTGGATTCTGGAAATTTTACAACTATTGGAGACTTGAAGACTATTGGGAGTCAGATTATTACTTTGTCAGGGGATAACAGCATCACATTTGGTATAAAAGATGTCAATCTTAATAAGATAAGATATACTGAAAAAAGTTTAAATGAGAATACAGAAAATTATACTGTAACTTATTCTTTATGTGATAATACTTATGCGATTGGTTTTGAAGATTATGCTGATTTTGATTATCAAGACCTCATTGTTCTAGTAAAGGTTCTGGGTTGTGAACAAAAGTGTATCTCTACTGAAGAAGTTTGTGAGGGGTTAGATAATAATTGTAATGGAGAAATAGATGAGGGTTATGTTGAGACAGAAACTTCTTGTGGGGTTGGGGAGTGTGCTAGAACAGGATTATTACAGTGTATTTCTGGAGAAGAAGTTGATTCTTGTGTGGAAGGCGATTCTGAAACAGAAGTTTGTGATGGGTTAGATAATAATTGTAATGGAGTAATTGATGAAAACCCCAACAGCTTATGCGATAACGGATTATTTTGTGATGGACAAGAAACTTGTAGTAATGGGGGATGTATCCCAGGACAACTTATTGACTGCACAAATAGCAGCATATTAATCGATAATTGTACAAATAATCCAGATAGTAATCAGTTTACATTTGATTTTTATGAATTTCCATCTTCTTGCGATGAAGAATTACAAGGCTGTATTCAAAAACCAATCAACTGGCTTGATTTGATAACTCATGAGTGCAGTAAAGAAAATTGTGGGGCTGAATGTGATGCTCAAAATTCATGTTCAGACAAAGAAGGGAATAAGACTTTTTATGATACTTGTGATGAGAAAATGCTAGTTGATTATAACAATAATAATAACTTAGATAATGAAACAATTTCGGCAAGCTGTTCAAGAGATTGCAATTTGAATTCTTGCGGTTGTGGTGATTGCGATTTAACATTTGAAGATTTAATCCCTGAAACAAAATGCGTTCTAGGGGTTTGTGGTGCTACTTG
>JAPLYA010000112.1 GCA_026395775.1 Candidatus Pacearchaeota archaeon | reverse complement strand
AGGAGTTAACGCAGACATAATCAGAGAATATATCGAAAAGCAGGGAAGAAAAGGAGAACAGCTTAAGCTGTTCGATTTCATTTAGAGATGCCCTGTGCTCTTGGCACAGGGAGGTTCACGTAAAAAAAGCATCAGAACTGATCACACAGGGCCAAAAAATAGAGATGGATCTAGGTTACGCAGAAACAAAACAGGAAGGTAGATATTTTTCAATGATGTTGGGTGTCGGATTTGATGCAAGTTTAATAAAAAAAATTAGTTCAAAATTTAAAAAACGATGGGGAAGATTTGCATATCCGCTTGCCGGAATTAAACAACTCTTTAAATACGAGTGGAATAGTATTCATGTTAAACATAAGACTCATTCAGTAGGATACTTTGTAATAATGTCAAATTCTAAATCCTATGGCGGAGAATACCAAATAGCAGATAAAGCTAACACAACAGATGGTCTCCTTGATTTGGTGGTAATAAATAGGCACAATTGGTGGAAAATAATAAAAATTCTCTTTTCATTATCAAGCGGGAAAATAAATAAATTTCTAAAAGGGGAATATTATCAAATAAAAGAAGCACATATTTATTCTAGGAAAAAAATGCTAGTTCAAGTTGATGGAGAATTAATAGGAACAGCTCCAGTAAATGTCAAGATTGTACCAAAAGCATTGAGTATAATGGTTAATAAATAATATAAATTCCGAATAGTCTCGGTATGTTTAAATAGATAGCGCACCTAATAGGAGCACAAATCAAAAAGTTGCTGAATGTTACTGCGGACTAAAGTCCGCAGTTTGTTGCAACTTTAGGATGTTCAGGAAAATCTTAAGCTTCAGAATCGTAAGATTCTGACAGTGCTTAGAAACATAAAGTTTCTGACATTGCAAAGCAACTTCTACAACCTTTAGGTTGTAGTTTTATTTTCTGGACATAATAAAACAAAATACAAGAAGGAAAAATGGCAAAAATATTACAAAAAGAAATTAAAAAAACTCCTGTAAGAAGTAGTTTGACTTTTATTTTGCTTGGAACATTAATTGTAGCATTTATTGAGGCATTAAGACAATATAATTGGGTTTTGATGTTAATGATTGTTATAATATCAGTTTTAATGTACTTACCTAAAATGGTATCAAAACTATCTCATATTAATATTCCATTGCCCTTAGGAATTTTTGTCATCATCTTTCTTTATGCGAGTCTTTTTCTAGGAGAACTAAAGAATTACTATGCCGCGTACTGGTGGTGGGATATAGTACTCCATACGAGTTCGGGTGTAGCTTTTGGGATAATTGGATTCATTATTTTATACATACTTTATAAAACAGAAAAAATTAAAACCAATCCGAAAACCATTGCTATGTTCACATTTGCATTTGCATTTGCCATAGGAGCACTATGGGAAATAGTTGAATTCACAATAGATAGTACTCTTGGACCTATTTCCAATAACGTTCTTATGCAAGGCAGTTTGAAAGATACAATGGGGGACTTGATAGTTGATGCACTTGGAGCACTATTTGTTGCTGTAGTTGGTTACTTTTATATAAAAAACGAATCAGGAATAGTAGGAATAGTCATTAACCCAATAACAAAAAAATTTAAGAAAGATAATCCAAGATTTTTCGCTGGAAAGAAATCAAAATAATAGGCAAGGAACATGACTATTTCTATAGCTCATTTGGAAACATAAAAGGAAAGACTAAAGATCTTATTGAATCTGCTAAGGCAGTTATTTCCAAATTTCGGGATTTTTATTTGAGGGAAAGTTAGGGTTTAGGAAGATTTTTAAACCGATGATTTTTTCTTAGAACATGATAAAGATTGATTATAAGAAATGCTGCTGGAAAGATGGAAAATGTTCTTCTTGTGGATGTGGTGGGGCTTGTGTCGGGTGTGTTGAAGCGTGCCCTGTTCAAGCATTAGAAAGAAAAAAGAAACTTGAATACCACAAGGAAAAGTGTATTTCTTGCGGAGCTTGTGTAGAAGCTTGTAAGCATAAGGCTATTTCTATGATTTGAGGGTTTGAGAGGTAATTACTAACTTGGGTTTTGTATACTTTTTAATCATAAAGAAATCCCCACAGCTTGCTGTGGTTGGGAGTTTCACTTGATTACCGAGCAATTGCGTAAATTGTTTCTAAGCCTTTGAACACAAGAAAATTGCTCATAATGTTCGCAATTTTCTGTGCCGAAAATTCTCTATTTAATAAGAATTTTCTTGCACTCCCTATTTGTTTACTGAAATAATTTTAATTTTTATCATGTTTTATTATCTTATAATTTTTTTCTAATTTTTTAAATCAGTATAAGCTATCGGGGTTCTTGATATTCTTCTCCCGGATTCTTTTTCTACTGCTGGGGTGCCTGGAGGAAGTCTATCTTTTATCACTAGCGCTTGTTCTGATAACATCTCCAAAAATAGGCTTTTATCTCCCGTATATGTCGCTGGAGGACTCCAGAAACCCGATTTTTTTAAACAATATATTATTTGAGTCCCTGAAGAATCTACAGCTTTTTCTTGAAAAGCATAAACTGCTCTACGAGCAGCCCTTAACTTTGATAATATTGGGATTATCATAGAATTAATGTGGCAATCTATTTAAAAAGTTATCGAGTTTATTTTAAGAATAGAAAGGATTAAAAATCTTCAAAATCTAGGCTGATTATGGAAAGAACTAGAATTAATCAGTTGAATGAGGGAGATGTAGGTAAACAAGTCAAGATTATGGGTTGGGTTGACACAATTAGAGAGCATGGAAAGCTTATTTTTCTTGATATAAGAGATTTTTCTGGAATGCTGCAGTGTGTTATTTTTGGCAAGCACAAGGATTTAGATAAAGCCAAGAAAGTTACAAAAGAGAGCTCTGTTGAAATCCAAGGAAAAATAAGCCTAAGACCTAAAGGAACTGAAAACAAAGAGGTTCCAACAGGCAAGATTGAATTACAGATAGAAGATTTTGAAATTCTAAATCTATGCCCTCAATTGCCTTTTGAACTCGATGCTAAGGAATTAAATGAAGATATAAGGCTGAAATACAGATTTTTGGATTTAAGAAGAAAAGATATGCAAGCTAATCTCTTGACTAGAGCTAGATTAATGAAAGTAATAAGAGAATATATGAATGAACAGGGGTTTAATGAGTTTGAAACACCAATGCTTGTTAAGTATACTCCTGGTGGGGCTAGAAATTATTTAGTTCCATCAAGATTGGAACAGGGAAAGTTCTGGGCATTGCCAGAATCCCCTCAATTATTCAAGCAATTGCTAATGGTTGCTGGTTTTGAAAAATATTATCAGATTGCTAGATGTTTGAGAGATGAAGATTTAAGAAAAGATAGGCAACCAGAGTTTACCCAGCTCGATGTTGAAATGTCTTTTATTACACAGGAAGATATTATCAAGCTGATTGAAGGATTATTGAA
>JAPLYA010000064.1 GCA_026395775.1 Candidatus Pacearchaeota archaeon | reverse complement strand
ATTGTTCTTGACATCTTCCCATTTACACATGAACTAAATTGTCCATCAGCAAGACAGGTAGGGCATGATTGCTCTCTGCAGATACCATTCGAGCAAGTCTGAGTGGAAGTGCAAGTAATCACATCTCTATTTTCTACTGAGCAGTCAGATTTTTGATATTGTTGCTTTACGCTGTTTCCAACGCAAAAGGTAGCGCCTATTGGTTGCTCTGTGCAAACCTGTTGGCAGTTTCCATTAGAACATTGCTCGTTAGATCCACATTGTAATTTAGGCTCTTCTTGGCTCCCGCATGAGTCATACCAATAAACAGTATTCCCTTCGCATCTTGAACTTGCATGAGGGGTGCATTGAGGTTGGCTATTACAACTTCCCGCGCCTGAGCATCCATTAGCACAATTAGTCACATAATCCCATGCGCCATTAGAATTACATTGAAAAACAGAACTTCCTGAGCATTTTCTATCTCCTGATGTTCCTCCACCTGAGCATCCAGTTTGTCTTGGATTACAATAACATTGAAGATTTATTAAATCAGAATTATAATTTGTTCTTGCGATAACACAGCACTGATCGGAAGTTTTCCCATTACAAGCTGTTGAGCTTACAGAATCAGGAGAAATAATGCAGTTGCTTGGGGCATCACTTGAAGAGCATCCACCATTACCGAGAGGGTTAGTAGATGTAAAACTCCCCCAATAACAATTATAAGGGAAAGTATCATGACAAGCTATTGATGTTAGCTGAAAGCCACTGCCAAAAATAACTGATAAGAAGTTTCCTTTGTCGCCATTCGCATCCTTAACTAATTGCTGAAATTGTTCAACACTCATTCCATCAGGCATATAGAAATAACTTTGACTTGCAGAAACTATGCTAAGAAAGTAAATACTAAGCAAAAATACCGATATAGATAATATTTTAGTTTTAACATTTTTCATTTTATTTTATCGCATTTTTTCAGGCGCGGAAACTCCTTTTTAAGCTCTGTGAATACTTTCTTGTCTGCTCTCGATGGAGTATAGCCTTCCATGTTTGCATAGTGCTCAAACTTCTGTTCCCATACTTTATTTTCTTTTGCATTTAGTTTGCAGACTTTTTGTTTTTTTGCCATCTTAACACTCATCATGCTCCTTCATGTATTTTTTTGCTTTTTTTATTGCAAGTTGTTTAGAAGCATTAGATTTTAAAAATTTATCCTTCCCAGTAATAGGGACAAAAGCTACAGAATATTTTTTGGTTCTTGTGCTTTTGAAAACTTCAAGTGTCCCACCATCAGAATCCCACACATCTTTTCCAGTTCTTTTTTTCCAGCATTTTTGTTTTGGCATTTTAAAAATCCACCTTCCTAATTTTACTGCAGAATTTAGATTGCTTTCCTGTAGTCACTTTTCCATTAGATAAATTTGTTACCCTTACATTTGTATTTGATTTGACTAAGGGGTTTTTCTTGATATAACCACAGACTCTTTTTTTACTTGGCAGGGGAATACTTTCAGTTACTGACTTGTTCTTTCCCTTCCCAACTTCAACTCTGACTTTATAGCTCATTTTAACACCTTTTCTCCTTTAATTCAAGTATTATTACTCCTTGTTCTGAATAATTATACCCATATTTTTTAGATAGCAATGACTGAAAGAAATTAATCCATTGCTCTCTATTAAAATTAGTTTTGGAATGACAAGGATTACACAAGACTATACAATTTTCTTTTACAGACAAAGATTTATCATAATTTATATGATGTATAGAATTTCTTCTTTTCAATAGCTTCAAGTCATCAAACCCAATATTACAAAGCATACAACATCCATCTCTTTCCCTGATATCTTTCATAAATGACTTGCACCATTTATCATCATAGGGAGCTTTACTAAATCCTTGCCAGTCTTTTAAATGAACTTTTTGCAAAGTTGCGCTTATCCTTTTTGCTCTGTCTTTTCCGATAGTCGCTTTCCAATTTTCATCGTTTTGTGTTTTGCTTATCTTATCTTTAAATTCTTGATTTCTCTTAACTCCCCCAAGTTTATTTTTTAAATTTTTAGCAAGTTCTACACCTGTTGTTTTTTTCCATTCTTCACTATTTCTAGTTTTTCCTGTTTTTTTTCCAATATCTTTTACTCTCTCATCAGTCTCTTTAGTTAGCCCCTTATTCCATGCATCTTTATTTTTCATAGGATTATTATCTAAATTTCTTTTTCTAGTTGCTTCGCTTTGTTCCTTCCTTTTTCTTTCAGCGCCATCTACCCCATACATTTCTTCCCATGTCATCCCCTTTTTAAAGTGAGTCCTACCACTATTCAAACAGGGGTGTCCTTTCTGAAATCCTTCTATTCCTTTTGGCATTTTAATTACATCTCCTTTTTAACATTTTTTTTAACATTTCAGCGTGTCTTGATTCATCATTTGCAATATCATCTATTCCTAATTTATGATATTCTACACTTGATTGTTCTTCTTCCTTTATAGCTTTTGTGATTTTAGCGCAAAATCTTGTTTTCATCTTCTCGAACTCCTATAAGAGCCATAACCCTTAGCTAAATTTCCTGCAGATCTCCCAACCAAAGCAGGACCGCCAGGTATCATCGAAACAATTACAACCCCTGCAACCACAATCGCAATAGCAGGGATAATATAATACCATGAAAGGAAAAGCCAACCAATAGTAAAGACTATCCCCATAAACACAACTCCTAAAAGCCATGTTGCCCACAATGGAATTTTAAACAATCTCGCAGATACTTTCTGCCCAAAAAATAATCCAAAGATTGAAGCTATAAATAAAATTGCTATTTTCAGGAAGTAGAATGGGCAAGATAATGAATCCCATATCTGACTGAAAAATCCTATTTTACAAATCTGTTGAATTCCCATCTTATTTTTTAACCATGCCCAACAAGTGCTACACTGAGGATTGCTTGGATTACAATCAGCGCCTACGCAAACTTTTTTACAAACAGAAGTGCAAGTGCT
>JAPLYA010000077.1 GCA_026395775.1 Candidatus Pacearchaeota archaeon | reverse complement strand
AGAGAATCCGTATCATTTTTTTGATAAATCCCATAGTCAAGAACTTTGCCTGTTTCTAACCCCAGCTCTTTGCCAAGGTCATAAATTTTTGTGTCTGTCTTTTTAGTATTTGCATAATTGCTAACAGTAACTATCCCAATTATAATAGCTATAATTATCACAGCTGCCATGATATAAAACTGCGAGCGTTTTGAGTTTAGTAATTTATTGTATGATTTAGAATTCAATGCGCGAGTACCTCTTTTGTTTATCATCTTTTATGCTTTCCATCCAAATGATTTTTAAAATCTCTGCCCAAATTGATTAAGCTGTCGCCAATATTCTTGGTTCTTTCTTCTAGCATCCCCAAGCATTTTCCCTGATTTATCAAAAAACCCACAATAGCAAACAATCCTGCTAACACAACACCCATTCCAGCAATTATTATATTTTCAGTTTCCCAACTTCCACCAAATATTGCTTTTAAAATTTGATATACCACAAAGAGGATAATCAGTAGGTATATTACTTTAATTACATTTATAATTATTCTTTTTAAATCCATTTTAATTGTTTAGCAAGCCATATAAAGAACAGAACAGCTAAAATTAAAAATGCCCATTTTAAAATATCCCAAAACCAGAGTGCCCCTTTTTTATTCATTAAAGCAATAAGAAGGATAAGTTTAAAAATGTTGTTAATTGAGGAGAAACATGAATGAAAATGATTTTGAACAAGATAGAAAGAAAGTTGAAGAAAGAACCAGACGTATGCTTCTTGGATTGGAAATGTTATTTGCTGGACAAGGTTTTGGTTTTAAGTTTATGGTGCTTGGAGATCATTATCATGCTATAATTAGAGTAAGAAATGATTCAGAAGCGGGTGTTGATATTGATATTCTCCCCGCTCAATTAACAGAAGGAACAAATCCAAGATTTATTAAAGAAAACTTTCCAATAACTATGGGGTGGGAAGCTGCAACCTATCTTGCTCAAGCTGATTTAAATTCAGCTTATATAAAAAGAAACATGTTTTATAGAACAAGATGTTTTGTCCCCTAAGTTCTTAAAAAAAGTGCAGACTCGAGAGCTTGCTCGATAAAAACCAATAAGTATATTCAGAAATCCTCAGTTTTGCAACCCCGCAAGCACCTTAACTCAAGTTTAGGGCTGCTCCGATCAAGGTCTGACCCATTTCGCAAAAGCAAGATCGAGCAGGACAAAACATCAACGTTATTCTGAAGCCTTTTCCTGACCTTTATCTCACTCACTCTCTCGCAGCCTGCCTAAAGCTCGTTTGCAAATGGCAGAGAGCTAATCTGCCGGCCTAGTCTGCCTTCAAGCTAGATTATAGCTATTTATAAGGTTTATGCTGCTGTCAGTAGTATACTTTCTATCACACAAATCTTTTAAAATACAGGAGAATCTTTAATATAATGACTGAAACTATCAAACCCCGAGTAAGGATACCTTCTAGAACCAGTGAATTCCATCCAAATTCCAGAGTTTTTATAAACGGTCCATCCAATCCAACAGAAAGAATAGCATATCTTTTAGGAGGGGATAGAATGAAAGGCCTGGCTCTTGGAGCTTGTTTAGATTATATCTGGTGGGGAGGAAAGACTAGTGTAATGTATGATTTAGGAACTTCGGGATTAATTCATTTCATTAAAAATTGGCAGAGACCTAATCCAGAGCCAGTGTGGAATGATAAACCCCTTCCACCAAGACTTCAACTTCCTTTTATAAATTATAAAGCCTGCCCTGTTGATCCCGCTCACACCAGAAAATTAAGAGATTTAGGCGGGAGAGTAAGATGTGCAGAAGTAAATATTCTAGAATTACCGCCAGGAAAAATATTTTCCGGAAGATATTTTGATAAATGGGATGGGATGGATGCGGTTTGTTATTCAACAGAACCTTCAAATGAGCCAGGAAAAGAGCCAGTCAAAATTCAAGATGCTTGCTATTCAGTTATTTCAGATAAAGGAATAGTTTTGTCTTTACAAACAGTCTTAGATCGCCTAAATATTGTTCCAAACATAAGAACTGTCAATTGTAATAACAATCCTTTTTCTCCATGTAAAAGAGTGGATGAACTTAGAGATTGCGAAAAAAGATTATATGACACAGCAAGGCACTGCCCTGGGCACGAAGAAGAAAATCCAGTGACAGTACATCCTTTTGATGGTTGGACACTCGCATGGTATGTGCAAAGATGGCACAAGCAATTAAATGGGGAAGCCCCTGTATTTAACCCAACAGAAAGAAGAGGGCAATTCAAGAAATTTTCTAATCATCTGTTTGTAGACGGAAGTTAAGAATAATAAATCATTTTCAAAAGTAAACTTTAACTTCGTTTTGTACTCCGGAGATAAAAAAGTTTGGAAAACAATTACCCCTACCAATCTTGCTAGTCAAGTAAACAAAACAGCAGTTAGTCTTTACCTATAATCTAAGAATCAAATAACTTCTTCTCTTGCCACAATTCTAGTTCTTCTAACCCTTGTTCTTCTCACAGCAAGAGCAATTATAACAATAAATATCAAGATAATTAGCACAATCAAGATTATGTTTATTGCTGTGATTGGATCTATTGACTGTAAGTCTTCAAAAAAGCTGTTCTTAACAGCCTGCTTATTCAATCTGATTGTTCCAAGATTTTCCTGAACTATTTCCTGAACCCTAATTTCTGGTTTTATACAATTAACTTGAATAGTCTTTTCAACTCTTAGCTCATTGTAGTAAATTACTCTAGTAGTCAGAGTGTAATTACCTGAAACATTCTCCCCAAGCATAAATGCAAATCTCTCTTTCTTAGAGTCATCTCCCCCAGCTTTATCAAGATTGAACTTATCACTCTTTTGATTTATGCCAAGTTCCGAGTTCTCAAGAACAATAGTCACATCTTCATCTGTCTTGCCAATATTTTTTACTCTAATTTCAGGATAAACCCACTCGCCACAAGCCAAGTTGCCTGTGATATCAAAAACATCCACAACAACACTATGCTTGTCTCTTTCTAATTGAACTTTAATATACTGGTCATTGCAGAAACTTTCATTGCCAGAATCTCTAGCAAGAGCATAGATATAATATTCTTCTTTTTCTAAGTCAATATTATCAAAGCTAAAATCAATATTCTCCCTATCTCCATTATCTAGAGTTATGCTATCATCTATTGTCTCAACTTCTTTGTTGCCAGCTAAATCATACAAAACAATCTTGTAATCAAAATCTCTTTCATCACTAAACTCGTTTTTTATTTGTATTGTTCCAGATATTGTCTCATTTCCACTAAACTTATCTCCATCATCAGGATCTTTAATTTCAACAAGTATGTTGCTATTTTTTGTCTTACACATCTCTGTATCTGCGAAGTTTATCTGGCATCTTTGCGAGCAACAAGTTCCAGCTTCCTTAGCTTCAATAACATTCCCAAGACAAATTTCACTAGCAGAACATAAAAACCCAGACTTCTGACTGCAAGTTAATGTATCTCCAACAAAATAAGTTGAAAATCCAGAAACCAAGAAACTTACTTGATTGTTTGCATTTGTTATTTCAGAACAGATGTTGCTTGGGCAGAGAGTCGCCCCACTTCCAGAAACATCATAACTCGATTTGTAGTAGATAGCCGGAGTTTTATCATAAACCATATTATAGAAAGTTATTCTAGCTTTTTTGTTTTTTAAACTAGAGAAGATATTAGTATCTATTCCAGCCGTTCCTCTTAATATCTCAGAATATCTATCCAAATCAACAACATTCTCAAGACTGGCATAATCTAAGAACTCTATCTTGCCAATACCAGCTTTCTCTAGTATTAATCTAGTGCTAGACAGATTAGCTGTATCAAAGTTTGTTGTATCTCCATTATACTTTTCAGTTAAGGGCTTATCACTTGTTTCCAGAATCCAGCTTCTTGCAACAAAAAATTCTTTATCATCTACAACAACACTTATATTGTAAGTTGTGGAATTTCCATCTGCATTAAACATGTAGTTTTGCCCTTGGAAAACCAAATCGCCACCAACATACCAGTTTATCCCAAGCTCAGACTGATTATTATCAATATCTTCAGAAATAACAGAGAACATTTGACTTCCATCCTCTGTTATTTTTATATTATCCAACAAAGGACTCCAACTTTTAATTATAGGAGCATCATTTACGTTATTAACTTGGATACTAACATTAACATTTGCTATAGAGTTGCTATTATCCTTAGCTTGAATCTGACAATAAGCAGAGCCATAGAAATTTGCGTTTGGCTTGACTTCTAGCAATCCAGAGTTATCTATTCTGCAATCAACTTTGTTTAAATCTTCTGCTGTAATGGCGTAACTTGTTACATTACCATCATTATCATAAGCTGAAATATTCAAGCTAGTCCAACCCGAATCTTCTTCTATTGTTATATTTTCAATAGGATTAAAATGTGGGGGCTCATTTATGTCTATAACACTTACTTTGACAATCTTGCTGTCTTCAAGCAAGCCATCACTTACACTAACATTGAAGTAATATGTTCCAGAATCACTGTAACTTGTCTCCCAATTAAAAACATTTTCAAGTTGGATAAATCTAGATTCAGTATCATTTATGCTATAAGTTAAGTTCTCATTATCAACATCGCTAGCATTTGCATTTATTCTCACAATTTGTCCTTCACTAACAGAAATATCCACAATACTCTTCAAAACAGGAGCATCATTCACAGGAAGAACAACAACAGTAAAAACATTGCTCTTTATTTCAAATTCAGAATCGCTTGCAACAAGCACAAGCTCTTCATATCCACTCCACTCTTTTGTTGCATTTAATCTAGCAATATTTCCATTAAAGCTAGCTTTAATATTCGTATTATTCTCCAGCTTGTAAGTCAAAGCATCTCCATCTAAATCAGAAAAATACTCACTCAAGTTAATCTCAACATAACTGTCTTCATCAAAATATTTATTTGGAATATCTTGAACTAGTTGAGGAGCTTGATTTTCGTCCAAAACCTTTATGCTTACATTCATTCTAGTTTCTAACTTGGAATCAGAAACAACAAAAGTCACATTATAGCTCCCAGCTTGTGAGAAACTTGGTTGCCAGGAGAATATTTGACTAGTAAAGCTAGCTCCCATAGGCAAGTTAAGAGCAGAGTATGTTAAATTATCTTCATCAGCATCTGTTGCATTTACACTAAAAATCAAGGTTTCATTCTCATAAAGAGTTTTATTTCCGATTATTGTAAATACAGGAGCATCGGGATTATTCACAATTATTGTTCTATTAGTACTTGTAAATGCTTCATTGCTCCCATCTGAGCATTTAATATTCCATATATAAGTTCCATCTGGTATATCCCAAGCAAAAAAGTCATTTATAGTTCCATTAACAGTTGTTTCATTTGCCCATTTTCTAAAACTTGAGTCGAAGTTTCCATAAAACCCGCAATCCAGGACTAAAGCTTTGTCATCTATTGCTGTATAACTGAAAGCTACACTGCTGTTTTCAATTAAAGCATTGTCTATAGGTAAGAGCAAAGTTACAATTGGCTTTGTAATGTCTGCATTGTTATTCTTGCCCATTGTAGACAAGCCAAATCTCCATTGCTCTCCAGCATCTGGCTCTCTCTGCCATGTTCTGTCATCATCGGCATTATCTAGAAGGAAAGGAGTTTCGTCAATCAAGCTTCCATTTAAATCATAAATTCTAATGCTGTCATTATTCAAGAAATCTAGGGTTGATAGTGATTCAGAAAATACAAAATAACCATAAGCATCTATGCTTCCATGAGAGATAATATCAATTCTCCCTCTTGAATCTTGAATTCTCCATCCAGTTAATGTTATTGTTTCATTTGTAGGATTATATAGCTCTACAAATTCATTTATATCTGTTCCCAGATTGTCAAATTCAACTTCATTAATATTCACATAACTTGCTTTTCCACACCCGTTTGTTCCAACAACAAAGTTTGAAGGAGTATAATCGCACTGATCTTCAGCATTAGATATGCCATCATTATCTATATCTGGGTCACAAACATCCCCAAACAGATCTTTATCAAAATTTTCCTGCAAGGGATTAGCTACAAGAGCACAATTATCAATATTCCCGCAGATATTATCTTTGTCTATATCATTTTGGCTATCTAAAGCACAGACATCACAAACATCTCCTATT
>JAPLYA010000052.1 GCA_026395775.1 Candidatus Pacearchaeota archaeon | reverse complement strand
ATTAATAATTTTTAATTTTTCTTTTTATCTCTTTTTTGATTATTAAGAACTAACTTCGTTTTGTAAACTTAAAATTGGTGTGCTTGGTTTGGAAATTTGGTTCTTGACAACATTTATAAATTTACTATGGCTTGTGGAATTATGACATTAGATAGAAAAAAAATAAAAGAACAAGCTAAAAAGTTGTTGGATAATTTTGCAGCTGCTCTTGGGGATATAAAGACGGAAGAAGTTTATGTTCAGAGAAAAGAAGATAGAAGGCAGGAGACTGAGGCTAGCAATCCTGATGCCGATTTTAAAAAAAGGATGCTGGAAAATGCTCCTAATAAGGATAAAGATTGTGTTATTGCTGAAAAAGGTTCTTGGATAGAATGAAGATAGTTGTTACTGCTAGTAGTGAAATCATGGTAGAAGAAAACTTTAAATAGTGCTGGATTTCTTAAACTGCATGGAAAAAATATCTAGATTGGCTTTAAGGCTTGGACTTGTTGCGAGTCTTGGACTTGCAGTTAGTTCATGCACACCCGGACATGGGCGTGGTGGACATGGCGGACGTTATCGTTATCGTTCACTGATTGCTGAACAAGCAGAAATCAAAAATGTAGCAAAACAGAGATATATGGGGCAAGTTAAGCAAGAACAACCAATCTATCCTGCTAGTTAAAACAACTAATCATGTCAGGTTGTAAAAACATAATTATCTTTTCTTAGTTTTATTAATGGAAATGTTTTTAATCTCTTGTTACTAAATCTAATTATGGCACAAATTGAAGATTTAAGAGAAATGATAAATCAAGTTGACGCCGATTTATTAAAATTGACTGAAGATAGATTCGAAATTGCAAGGGAGATTGGCAGATATAAGAAAGAGAATAAGCTTCCGATAGAGGATTTAAAGAGAGAAAAAGAGATTATTGATAATATAATTAAAAGCTCTAAACTCGATGCGAGATTTGTTGAGAAATTGTTTAAATTGCTATTTGAAGAAAGCAAGAGGATACAAGGGGAAATATGAATACAGAAACAACAGAACAGAGGCTGAAAAAATATCTTGCTGAAATTGAGAAAAATGATTACAAGGGCAAGAAGATAAATGCTTTTTTAGAATTAAATTCCCGGGCCTTAGAAGAGGCAAGAGAAATTGATGAGAAAATTGCTAAAGGCAGGGCTGGAAAGTTAGCTGGAAAGGTTATTGCTGTTAAAGCTAATATTAATGTTCTTGGATTAACTGCTTCGTGTGCTTCTCACACACTTGAAGATTATAAATCAACATATGATGCAACTGTTATCTCTAGAATAAAAGAGCAAGATGGTTTGATAATTGGAATGACAAATATGGATGAGTTTGCTTGTGGTTGGAGTGGAGAAACTAGTGCATTTGGAGCAACTAGAAATCCTTGTTGTTTAGATAAGGTTGCTGGAGGAAGTTCTTCTGGCTCGGCTGCTGCTGTTGCCTCTGGATTCTGTGATATTGCTCTTGGAAGTGATACAGGAGGAAGCATAAGAAATCCCGCAAGCCATTGTGGGGTTGTTGGGATTAAGCCTAGTTATGGATTGGTATCTAGATATGGATTGATAGATATGACAATGAGTTTTGATCAAATTGGGGCTTTGGCTAGAAATGTTGATGATGCTTTGCTGTTATTGAATGTAATAAAAGGAAAAGATGAGAAAGATGCAACTAGTTTATCAAGTGAGGAAATAAAAATTAAACCTGTGAAAAATTTAATAATTGGCATACCAAAGATAAAAATCACTGATGACAGAATTTGGAGACTAGTTAAAGACAAAGTTAATAAAATCGCAAAAATAAAAGGCTGGAAGATTAAAGAGCTTGAGATTAAGCATATTGACTTAGGAGTACAAACATATTACCCTATTGTTTTTAGCGAGTTTTTTTCTGGAACTAGGAAGTTTGATGGAAGAAGATATGGAAAGAAAATAGAAGACAGCTGCGGAGAAGAAGTCCTGAAAAGAATTTTAGGAGGAGAGATAATTACTCAAGCTGAATTTGAAGGAAAATATTATCGAAAGGCTTTGTCGGCGAGAGAAGTTATTAAAAAAGATTTTGAGCAGGCTTTTAAGGATTGTGATGTGATAATTATGCCGACAACGCCGTGTTTGCCTTGGAAAATCGGCTCTAGCCCAGGAATGGAAGCTGAATATGCTACTGATGCTTTGACTTGTTTAGCTAATATAACCGGTTTGCCTGCTATCTCGATTCCAGCAGGCAAGATTGATAATATTCCTGTTGGCTTGCAGATTTATGGAAAGATGTTTGATGAAAACTTGATATTTTCTGTTGCGAAAGAAACGGAGAAGAGCTGAGAATTAATAACTAACTTCGTTTTAGTATACTTGGCAATTATGCGAGCAATGGTGTTAATTGAACCAGCAACAATTTTTCTTGTTGCAAATAGGTTTTTCATTAACAGTTTATATTCTAGAGGACAATCATATTTAAAAAGAAGAGAGATATTGAATATTATGCCAATTGATTCAATTAGCGAGAGAGCAAGAAGAAATGTTCTTATTTTATTTGCTGCGGGGTGTGCTTTCCTTGATTGTTTTAATTTTAGTCCAAGATATTCTAAACCAAGAGAACCTGTTGTGACTGTTAGAACCTATGTACTTTCTCCTGAAGCAATAGAAAGAATGAATCGTGCTTTTTCTCGACAAATTGATGCTGCCAACTTTAATCCATATGCCACAATAAACTTTCTTGGAAGATAAATAACTTTCCTTGCGTTTTAGAAAGCTTTAAAAGTTAGGTTAACCTAACTTTTTATATGAAAAAAGAGATTCAGGAAAACTATCTAAGATTGCTTTTTGAACTTGAGAATGGAAAAGGGGTTAGAAATGTGGATATTGCTAGAAAACTTAATGTGAGCAAGGCAAGTGTGTTTGAAATTCTCAGAAAACTGAGGAAACAGGATTTTATTAAGTTTAAAAAATATGGAAAGATATTTCTGACGAGAAAAGGCAAGATTTATGGAGAGAAACATTTTGACAGACATTTTATTATTCGGGATTTTGTCAAGAAATATTTGAACTTGAATCATAAGGAGGCAATTAATCAGGCTGATTCCTTAGAGCATGCTTTTTCAGACGAGTCTTTTCTTAAGATTAAGAATTTAGTTCGAGGTATTGAGATTTTGAAACCGAGGTATGTTGGGTGATTTTATCTTATTTATAAATAATAAACTATTTTGGTATATTTAGAATTGGTGTGATTGGCTGTTTAATTGAATATCAAAAGGTTTATATACCTACTAACCAACATATTGGTTATATGATGAAAAGCATGATTTTTACTAGGAGAGAACTGGAAGTTATAGACAAGAAGCTGAAAAATAAAAAACTGACGCAAGTGGATTCGAATTATCTTACAAGATTTATCCGCCCAAAGTTGAATGAAATAGCTTCGATAGATGCTAAGACTCTTAAAGACAAGATGGTATATAACCAGAAAATTAATTCAATTGAAGGAAAAATAAAGAAAGTAATACTTAATAATATAAAAGAGGTTCAGGCAATTGTTATTTATGGCTCGGCAATACAGACAAACTACAAGGAGTATAATGATATTGATATTTTAGTCGTTACTAGGGGTAAAATAGCCTCTCTTAGAGAAAAATACAAAAAAATATCTGAAATTAAAAAAATCTTAAACAAGAATCTGATAAAAGCAGATATAGAACTTTATGATAAAAAAACAATTGAAAAAAGCTATCCCCATAGCCCCTCATTAATTTATCAGCTTAAAGATAAAAAAGTTATTTATGGCAAACTTAACCTTAAAAACAAAATAGAACTTTATAATGCTGATTTAAGAATGAAAATAGACTGGAGCAATCTGGAAGATAATCCAGAGGGAATTGAAATTTATAAAGCATTGAGAAATATTGTTCTTGTTAGATTATTGCATAATAAGATAGTCGACAATACTAAACTTAGAGATTCGCTGAATGAAGAAGTTGGGAAAAATTTAGTTGAGAGACTAAAGAAAAATCAAGAGTCTGAGGTTGACAGAAAAATAGCTTTAATTTACTTAAAAACTCTTTTAGAACGGACCGAAAATGAAATAGGAAATAACTTATGGAAAAAAATAGAATTATAAAAATATTAGGGAATATCATTGGCAATGTGGTTGTCCATAAAATTCTAGTGAGATATACAAACAAGCCAGAATCTGTTTCTCATTTAACAGAAGAGATAGGAACTTATCGGGATAATGCTTTGGAAATAGCTCAAGAGTTTAATTGGAGCGAGAAAGATAAAATCAAAATAAAACAAGAATCTTCAAAAAATTTTGATAATAGAATAAAAAAATATCCTGATGTTGAATTTCCAAAATCTGAAGTAAGCAGGCTGATAGATGAAACATCAAAAGAGTGTGTTGGTTGATATTTTTAGAAGTAATAACTAACTTCGTTTTGTAGTTAGGAAGGGGGTGTTAAATTTTTTTAAACAATTTCAAAGCTGATGAACCTAATTAAAAAGTTCACTGAAATAGTTTACTATTTATCTCTAAATTGGTTATGGCAAAACTTAAATATGGCTTTTAACTTGAAATTTCATGAGATTTAAAAACCTAGAAATTGAGAAATATGGGCAATCATGCTTTTCTATTGCAAATGGCAAGAAAATCTATTTTGACCCTTATCAAGTTAGAGAGGACCAGGCAGATATTATTTTGATTTCTCATTCTCACTATGACCATTGTTCTATTGAAGATTTGAAGAGAATTGTGAAAGATGGGACAATTGTTATTTGCACAGCTGATTGCCAGAGTAAATTAACTAAGCTTGATAAAAAAATAAAGATGATGATTTTAGAGCCTGGAAAGCAAGCCTATATTGAGGGAATAAAAATAAAAGCTGTTCCTGCTTATACTTTTAATGAGTACCATCCCAGAGAAGAAAACTGGAATGGCTATGTTGTTGAGGTTTCTGGAGTTAAAATTTATCATGCGGGAGATAGTGATTTGATTCCTGAGATGGGCGATCTTGGCAAGATAAATATTGCTCTTTTGCCTGTTGGAGGGCTTTATACTATGGATGCTGAACAAGCCAGCCAGGCTGCAATTAAGATTAAGCCCGAAATTGCTGTTCCTATGCACTATGGGGATATTATAGGGACAAAAGAAGATGCTTTGAGATTTCAGGAATTATGCGAGAATGAGGTTGAAGTTCAAGTTCTAGAATGAAAACTAACGTAGATAAACCACAAATTGAAAGACCTAAAAGTATAGATGAATTAAGGATTGGGGGTTGGTATGAACTCGGTTCTAGGGGGAAGTTTGGAACTGGTAGATTTGATGGTGTAAAAGCAGACATGACTGCGATATTTTTTGGTATAGATTTTGAAAAGGGGGTTGTTTGGGAAACACGAATTAATGGAGAGCATTTGCAAGTTCAAAAAGGGAGGGTAATAGATACTTCTGGAAATTATCTTTTTATTGCTTCTCATAGGAGCAGGGGTCGGCTTTTAGGCAAGGAGGACTATAACCAAATTGCTCCAAAATTAGCTTCTGTGCAATGGGAAAGGAATTAAGATGAAAATTGGAATAATTGGACCAAGCAAAATCGAATATGTTGAACAAATAAATAGAAATTCTAAAGAATTAATCAATGAAGTAGCCGAATTTATTGCTAAATCTAAAAATCCTATTTTTATAACCCCTGATAAAGGAAGTGTATCAGAATATTTTGCTAAAAAATATATTGAATTTAATGGAAAAAAGGTTTTTGAGATAATTCCTTTAGATGATAAAGAATTTGGTCTTTCTTGGGTTAACTTGAATTTTTGGGAGCATATTAATTGTGGAACTTGGAGAAACCAGCCTGAAAAATTAAATGAAGAAACAGAAGCTCTTATTTGTTTAGGATATTCTGTTGGAGGGCTAATCGAAATTGCATATACCAAATGGTTTAATAAAAAACCAGTTTATATAATAAAAGAGCTCATAAGTTCTAAACTTCCTGAAGAAATAAATAAAAGTTTGGATTTAAAATATATCTCTGTTTCTGAATTAAAAGAAATCTTAAAATAAAAATGAATTTTTAAGAAAATAAGAAAAAACAACTTGAAAGAGAAGATTTGAGTAATGAACAGAGATGGGACCAGGCAATTGAGAGTTTATGTGAGAAGATTAATTTGAAAAAAGAATATTATACAACTTCCAGCTGTGCTGGAAGAATTGTGCTGATAAAAGCTTTGAAGGAAAAAGCTGAGGATGTTTTTTTATTTAAAACACATGAGAAGATTTCTTTTTCTCAATTGAAAAAAGCTTTGGCTAGTGTTAAGTACAAGGGTTTGATTTATTTTAAGCAGGAAACTTGCATTCTACATGTTGCTTGCAAGGATTTAGAGGGGGCTGTTGAGCTGTTGAATAAGGCTAAGTTTGCAGGTTGGAAGAGGTCTGGAATTATAGCTTCTGGAAAAAGAACTATTTGTGAGCTGATGAGCACTGAAAAACTCGAATTGCCGATTACGAATGATTGTAAGTTACTAGTCGATGAAGATTATCTCAAGCTTCTTGTAAAAGAAGCTAACTCGAGATTAGAAAGAGTTTGGGAGAAAATTGAGAAGTTGGATGAGTTGATTTGACTGCTTTTTTGGTAATAAATAAGCTAAAGTTTTTGTTTACTTGACTTCTGTGCAAGCAATTGGGTTTTCAAACCAAACATGACTTTTCTAGCGGCGAGAAGAGTTTCTATATTTAGCAATAAAGTATTGTTTGGGGTTTATCTTGCTTGAGAGTTTCTTATTGCTTTTTCGGCTAACCTATCAAATTCTTTTGTTGCTTTATCTTCCATGTTTTTTGTCTCTAGTGTTTTAATTTCCCTAAATTTGTCAATTAAAGGTGCAGGATCAGGCAAACTTCTCGCTATAGATACTACTCCATAGGTTAATCCAGCTAAACCCAGCACCGCGACTGCTAGATACAATGGTGCTTTTCTATCGAATATTCTTATGAAGTTATCTATTGCTGAATAAATAGGCATATTATTCTATAGTGTTAATCATTTTTATAACTTTCTATTCTTACCAATAAAAAGCTAAGCTCGATTAGCTTTTTAAACAACTGTCCAGTTTAATATTCATGGAACCAAGCATTCTTATTGAGAGGTGGAGTTATCTTGGAATATTTTTCTTGACTTTCTTGGGGAATGTGGGCATTCCGGTTCCTGAAGAGATTATATTTATTTCAACAGGGTATTTGGCTGCTAATGGTTATATAAGCTTGTTGGGGGCTATGCTCTTTAGTATCTTTGCTGTTTCTGCAACTAACAACATGAGTTATTTTGCTGGGAGGTGGTTTGGAAAACCTATTTTTAAATTTTTAAAAAAAGTAAAAGGAATTCATCATGTTATTGAGATTGCTGAACATTTATTTAAGAAGCATGGGGAGAAAACTCTGTTCTTTTCCAGGTTTGTCTGGAATGTGAGAAATATCACTCCATTAATTGCAGGAGCAACTGGGATGAAGTGGAAAAAATACATGACTTATGATTTTCTTGCAATAATAATTCATATTCCTATCCTTGTATTACTTGGGTTTTTTTTCTCTAGTGCTGTTAATAGGATTTTTGGACTTATAGAAGAAGGGAAAATTTTTATCCTAATCTTGTTCTTGTTATTTGTTGGAATATTATTATCAAAGAAAATTTACAAAACAATTGAGAAGAGATTTTTCTAAGAACGATTAGTTCCCACCAATGCGCAGCCTCTTTGTTTAGCTGTTGATTTTATAATCTCTTCTATAGCTGGATTAATTGGTAATTCATATCCAACTACTTGTCTGTTTTGTCCATCTCCTTCTAATACAGTTACAGTTACTCCAGTTAAGTCTGACAATTCTGTTGGATTTAAATTTCCTTGACCTTTAAATATAAGCTCTCTTCCCATAAACCTGCGATATATAGTGAGTTTTTAAGTATTATTGTGCTGGGGGATATTAGATAAACTGATGATATGAGAATTCTTAACGAAAGTTAGTTTAAAGCCAAAGGCTTTAAAGATATAAGAAAAATTGGGAGCATTCGCCAACCCAATTTTTCCAACAAATACTGAAAGGAGGTAAAAACAATGAACTTTATAGGAATGG
>JAPLYA010000091.1 GCA_026395775.1 Candidatus Pacearchaeota archaeon | reverse complement strand
GACAAGTTGATACCATACATCCAATCTAGCTTGTGCCTTGTTTCTCCTGCTATTGCCTGGCCCCAATTGAGAGTATTTGAGAGGTTGTCATAAGCTGAATTTAGCTCGTCATTAGTTAAAGTAGAAAACTTCATTCTACTTGCGTCTTTTTGTTTTGCAATGAATCTTATAATATTCCACCCAATTACCTCTCCCTCAATATCATAATCAGTTGCCACAATAAAACTAGAAGCATTTTTAACTAGCTTCCCAAGTAGCAAGTAATATTTTTTAATCCATTCTGTTTTTTCAGAACTTGGCTGCCAGAAAATATCAAATATTGGCCATCCCTTCTGCTTTGTTGCTAGATTAAACAAGTGACCGACAGCGCAAGCGACAACAATTTGCTTCTTATCTCTCTCAAGAGAGTAATATGAAACCCCCCCCAAATTAAGCTTTCTCGGTTTTCCTAAAGCCAGGGCTATCTTCTCAGCAGCTTGTGGTTTTTCAGTTATAATCAACGAGTAGTTATCAAGTTTAGAGTCAATCTTCCCAGCATCCTGCATAAAACTTCTTGTTTTTAGCTGGCTTACTTTGCTAGTTTTTTTCACTCTTGAAGTTTTCCCTTTTTCCCCCTCTTTTTTAATTATCTTTCCAGGCCTCTCTATTTTTATCAAGGAGCTTTCATCAACGTGCTTGAATTTTACTTCAACAGCTCGTTTAAGATCTTCTTCATCGAGAGGCACATAACCAGTATTAGTTTGCTTTTCTTTTCTCTTTTTCATCATTTTTTCTATTATCTGAGCTTTTTAAGCTCTTCCATCCTTTTTTCTGCTCTGATTGAATTGTTAAAAATTTTCCAGAATATTCTAGAAAGCCATTCAACCCATTCTTTGTCTTTTATTGTGTAGAATATGAACATTTTTTTATTTAATTCATGAAGCTTTCCTGTTGGTTCTTTTATTTCTTTAATTCTTAAAATCTTATTATCTGCTATATTTGCTCTTACCGACTGCTCACAATGCCTTATTTCTATAAGCTCTTTTCCATACTTAAAATTCAATCCAAGAAGTTTCTCAATATTCTCTTTTCCAGCCAAGTCTACCCTGCAAATAGCTTTGATTATTACCCCCTTCTTAACAAGTTTTTCAATTGTTTCAAAGATGTTTATTTTTTTATTTTTTAAATTAATAAAAGAGAGGTTCCCAGAAAAAACCAGAAGCTGTTTTTCTGTATTTTCAAGTAGGGAAGAAAAATTATTTAAATCTGTTTCTTCTTCTGATTTTGCTTCTTCTACACTTGCTTTTTTATTTTTATCTTGAACATGCTGGAAAATATCAAAAGCCGAAAAATCCTCTTTTCTTCTAGCCCTTAAAATATCCTGTTCAAGTTTTTCCTGAAAAACAGAATGGCTTGCTTTTTCCATGCTACTCCAAAAAACTATTTTTAATGCGCCCCTTGTGCCTTCTCTGAAAACTCGTATGTCAATTGTGCCAAAATCTTTTTTTATCTGTTCAATAAACCTATCTGCTGTTCTCCAGCTTACTCCCAAATGCTCTGCGATTTCCTGGATGCTCCTCGGTTTAGCATAAACAAAATCCTCTATTTTTTTTATTGTTTCCGAATTGAGCATGAGACAATCAGCATTAAAGCCTATTTAAATCTTATGCAACACCATGGACATTTTTTGTCAAGAAAAGTGTATATAGTTGCTAAGTCTATGTAATATTATGAGAAAACAAATTAGCTGGGAGAAGAAAGGAGAGTTAGAAGATAGAACTTGCGAAGCTTTGTTGCTCAGTTTCAGAAAGCCGATACATTTTGAATATCAAATTCCGAGTTCTCATCGTGTGGCCATTGCTACAATTTATGCTGTTAGAAGCTTTTGTGGATTTGATTATGCTTCTTCTGGCTGCGGGGATGAAACTTGCATGGGATGGAATTGGATGGTAAATCCAGAGAGGCTAAGAAAAAGAGTAAAGGAAGGGATTATGTTTGTGCTAGAGAGAGCTGATAGAGAATCTAATTCTTCTTTAGATTTGTATATGCTATGTAATCCAAGCAAATTAGCCAGTGAATGGTCCTCTATGAAAGGAGATTTATACAGATTTAGGCAAGGTGAGAGAAAAAAGGCAGAGGAGAGAGTTAAAGCTTATTGGAATTCTGAAGAACTTCAAGATTTCAGGAATCTCCACAAATACATGAGAAATTATACTCAAAATCAAATGAATGTGTAAAAAGACAAAAATGGCTAAACCAAACAAACTTCCAAGCACAGAAGGATTAGAATATCAACTTAGTTCTTCTAGACCTGATTTTTTCATAGAAGCTGTAGGCAGTTTGCCTTTTATTGATTTTTGTCATCTTTATCTTTTCGCAAAAGGCATTTCTGTTCCCCCTAAATTATTTTATCACCATAGATTTGACGAATTAATGAAAGCTTATATTCAATCTGCAATTCAATCTGCAGACAATACAAGAATAGATAAAGAATGTACAAGGCGAAGAGTGCTACCTTTTACATCATTAGAGATAGGCTTCAACTCCTATACCCAAGAAATTGGTCATTATCGGTCAGCTTTAAAATTCCATGAAGGTATAGGCAATGTTAGAGCTATTCGTGGAGGCAAACCCCATTTGTTAGAAATTAGAGAAGGTTCACGTGTGCAATTTTCAAAAGGGGGTTTTAGAGCTCTAAGTAATGCTATTTACTATTTTTGCGAGAAAGAGGGTTATTTTGTTCATAATGGACTGCTGCAGTTTGACCGAGATTTTGGTGTATTGACAGCAGAAGTTCCATTTGCCTTCTTAAACACAGAAGATAACACAAAACACTTAAAATTTAAACTCGGTGAAAAAAATCATCTTAATGAAGGCCAGTTAGAAGAAGTGGAAACATGGTTCTTAAATCTTGAAAAATGGGGTGGAAAATGAAAGAAATAG
>JAPLYA010000140.1 GCA_026395775.1 Candidatus Pacearchaeota archaeon | reverse complement strand
AGAAAGCACTGATGGAATAATTGAACTATCTTTCTCCAGGTTCAAGAATATCCCGGCAATGATAATGTTAAAAGCACTGGGCATGCCAAAGGAATCTGAAATCTCAAGATATGTAAGTAAAGAATCAGATACCTTGATTGTTAATTTATATGAATATGCAAACATGTCTTCAAATGAAGAAGCAATGATGTGGATGGCTGAGAAATCAGCATTACAAGGAACAAAAAAAGAAATTCTAGACAGAGTTAAACAGAGAATAGACAATTACTTCATGCCCCACATTGGAACAAAAAAAGAAAACAGAATGGAAAAAGCAGTAACTTTATGCAAGTTCATAAAGCAGTTTTTAATTGCAAAAGACAACCCTTCATTGTCCACAGATAAAGATCACTATGCAAATAAAAGAGTAAAGCTTTCTGGCGATTTAATGTCTGATTTATTCAGAGTAAATCTAAATATTCTTTTGAGAGATATCCAGTATTCTTTGATGAAAACAGCAAAAAGAAGAAAATTTTATAGCTTGAAAACAATAGCAAAGTCCACATTATTTACCCATAGAATTGAATCCGCAATTGCAACAGGAAGTTGGATAGGCGAAAGAACAGGAGTAACCCAGAATATGGACAAGACAAATTGCTTATCAATGCTATCTCAATTGCAAAGAGTATCTAGCACCTTGCCCGGAGAACAAGAAAACTTTTTAGCAAGAACCTTGCATCCAACTCACTATGGAAGATTCTGCCCAATTGAAACACCAGAAGGAACTGAAATTGGATTAAGAAAAAATCTGGCGTTATTAGCAAGAATCTCAACCTCTGTATCATTGGAAGAATCAAGTTTTATAAAAAAATTAACCAGTTTGGGATTAGAAGATGCTGATGCGGACTATGATGTATTTTTCAATGGAAGATTCATTGGCGGAACAAAAGATGGATTTGATTTTTGCCAAAAAGTTAGAGAAGAAAGAAGAAAATCCCTATTGCCTTTAGAACTAAGCATTAGATTAGAGAAATCAACAAAAACAGTCTTAATTTCAACAGAAGTTGGCCGAGTGCTAAGACCATTAATAGTTGTATATCAAGGCAAGCCAAAATTAACAGAAGATCATCTAAAGCTATTGGAAGAAAACAAACTTCAATGGCAGGACATGCTAAACCAAGGACTAATTGAGTATTTAGATGCAAGCGAAGAAGAGAATGCTTTAGTTGCTTTAACAAAAGACAAGATAACAGGAGAATCAACACACTTAGAAATTGATTTGATTGATTGTTTGGGGATAGTCACTTCACTTGTTCCATTTTCAAATCACGACCATCCTCCAAGATTGCTAAAAGGTAGCAAGGGACTCAAGCAATCATTAGGAATATATGCAGCAAACTATCCAATAAGAGTAGACACAGATGTCAGTTTATTACACTATCCTCAAAAACCAATTGCAAGAAGTTTTGTTTATGATACTTTAAACTTATATCCAGCAGGACAAAATATGATTGTTGCTGTAATGACAAAAGAAGGATATAATGTTGAAGATTCAATTGTTTTGAACAAGGCAAGTGTTGACAGAGGTTTAGGCAGATCATCTTATTTCAGGCCCTACACAGCTCCTGAATTGCACTATGCGGGCAATTTAAAAGATGAGATTTGTATCCCAAGTAAAGATGTTTCTGGCTATAAAACAGAAGAAAGTTATCGCTATCTAGAAGATGATGGGATTGCCTATCCTGAAGCAAAACTAAATGAAGGAGAAGTTCTAATTGGAAAAACAACACCCCCAAAATTTATGTCAGAAGCAAAAGATATAACAATAAGAACAAGAAAAGAAGCTTCAAGTTTGATAAGACAAGAAGAGAAAGGAACAATTGACATGGTTTTTGTAACAGTTGACAATGAAGGCAACAGAATTATTCAAGTCAGAACAAGAGATTCGAGAATTCCAGAACTAGGAGATAAGTTTTCAGCTCCACACGGACAGAAAGGAGTTATAGGAGCAATAATTCAAGAGGCAGATGTTCCATTCACAAGCTCTGGAATCAAGCCAGATTTAATTTTCAATCCTCACTCTATTCCAAGCAGAATGTCAGTTGGTTATTTGCTAGAATCCTTGTCAGGAAAAGTTGCTTCTTCATCAGGCAGGATAGTTGATGCAACACCTTTCTCAGGCGAGTCTTTAGAAAGTTTAGAAAATCAGCTAAGAACTCTAGGTTTTAGATATGATGGAAAAGAAGCAATGTACGATCCTGTAACAGGAAAAATGTTGAAAGCAAAAATATTCATCGGAAACATGTACTATCTAAAGCTAAAATATATGGTAAGCAACAAGCTTCATGCTCGAGCTTCTGGCAAAGTTCAATTATTAACAAGACAACCTATTGAGGGAAGAGCAAGAGGCGGAGCACTAAGATTAGGAGAGATGGAACAACAGGCTTTGGTTGCCCATGGCGCAAGTTTATTGCTAAAAGAAAGATATGATTCAGACAAAGTTATAGTTTATGTCTGTGAAAAATGCGGGGATATAGCTGTAAAAGACTACATCAAAAATAAAATAACTTGCCTGTCTTGTGGCAATAACGAAGCCCAGCCAATTGAAATTTCCTATGCTTTCAAGCTGTTGCTTGAAGAGTTGCAAGGCTTGCATATCCGAACTAAATTCGAACTTAAAAATAAATATGAATAATGAAGAGAATGTAGTTTATAGAGAGAGAGAAATAAGATCGGCATACGACGATAATTTAGTAAAAGAACCAGCAGATGAGGGTTTACTAACCTTAACAGTAGAAGAGATAAGTGAAACACATGTTCCAGCAAGAAAGCATTTTCAAAATATTCGTAATCCCCACCACGGCAGAGGTAACCGAAGACGAAAATGACAGAAAACGTAAGAAAACAAGTTAAAGCAGTATCATTTGGCTTGATTTCCCCCGAAGAAATCAAGAAAATAACAAATGCTCGAGTTATAACACCAGAACTTTATGATGTAGATGGTTACCCTGTTGATGGGGGTTTGATGGATCTAAGGATGGGTGTAATCGAACCAGGAATGAGATGCAGAGTTTGCGGAGGCACTTTAAAAGAATGTCTAGGCCACCCAGGAATGATTGAACTTGCCCGGCCAGTTATGCATGTCAGTTATATTGCTCTAGTTGAATTATGTTTAAGAAGATTCTGCGAAGCTTGCGGAAAGCTTCTTTTGAGTGATGAGGATGTGAAAAAATACAAAGTAACAGATAGAGTTAAAAAAGCAAAGGATGTGAAAAAATGCCCTCATTGTCAAGTAATACAAGAAAAGATGAAGATAGAAAAACCAACAACTTTCCATCTGGGAAAGAAAAGATTATTCCCAACAGATTTAAGAGAGAGACTTGCAAGAATTCCAGATGACCAACTAAGACTAATAGGAATAAATCCTAAAACATGCAAGCCAGAATGGTCTATTCTAACTTTAATGCTTGTTCCTCCTGTAACTGTTCGCCCATCTATTACTCTAGAATCAGGAGAGAGAAGTGAAGATGACTTAACTCATAAACTAGGGGACATAATTCGTGCCAATCAGAGGTTATGGGAGAATTTGAATGCAGGAGCTCCTGAAGTTATTATAGAAGATCTTTGGGATTTATTGCAATATCATGTCACAACTTTCTTTGACAATACAATAACAAAAATTCCACCTGCAAGACATCGTTCTGGTCAACCTCTAAAAACAATAACAGAAAGAATTAAAGGGAAAGAAGGAAGAATCAGGCATAATCTAGCAGGAAAAAGAGTCAATTATTCAGCTCGTTCTGTTATCAGCCCAGATCCTTTTATTAACATTAATGAAGTTGGAGTTCCGCTAGAGGTAGCAAAAGTAATCACAGTTGCTGAGAGAGTTAATAGCTTAAATTTAGAAAGATTAAAAGAACTAATCAATAGTGAAGGTTACCCTGGAGCAAATTACATAATCAGACCAGATGGAAAAAGAAAAAAGATTACTCCTGATTTAAAACAAGAAATTCTTGAGGAACTTATCCCGGGGTATATTGTTGAAAGACATTTGCAAGACGGAGATGTTGTTTTATTTAACAGACATCCTTCTCTTCATAAACAAAGCCTCATGGCCCATTTTGTAAGAGTCCTGCCTTCTAAAACATTTAGATTGCATCCATCTGTCTGCTTCCCCTATAATGCAGATTTTGATGGAGATGAAATGAATATTCATTCTCCACAAACAGAAGAAGCAAGAAGCGAGGCAATGATTCTTCTTGATGTTAAAAAGAATCTTATCAGTTCAAAGAACAATACAAATCTGCTAGGAACAATTACAGATGCAGTTACAGGAAACTATCTTTTATGTTCAGATACTTTGGATGGTAAAGAAGCCCAGCAAGTACTATTTTATTCTGGAATTGAAGCAGATATCAAAAAGAAACTAATAGGCGGCCGAGAAGTTATCTCGAGAGTTCTTCCAAAAATTGATTTTGGAACAAAAACAAAAGCTTGCCTAGGAAAAGGCTGTCAATATTATGACAACTGTAAAAAAGATAAATGCCCTTCTGAAGCTTATCTGAAAATAGACCAGGGAAAACTATTGTCAGGATTTGTTGACAATAAAGCATTTGGAAGTGAAGAGGGTTTACTAGTCAAGGCCCTAGATTCGGAAGTGGGCGCAGATAAAACAATTGATATTTTAAAGCAGATTTTCAGCCTTGGAACAAACTACTTGACAAGAAGGGGCTTTACATTATCAATAGCTGATTTAAATGTAAATCAAAAAACCTTGCAAGAAACTTCAAGAATAATTTTAGAAGCAGAAGATAAAACAAATAAACTAATAGATTCGTTCAATGAGGGTTCACTAGAACCAATTCCAGGGAAAACAAAAGAAGAATCTCGTGAGATAAAAATTCTTCAAGCTCTGAACGAGACAAGAACAAAAATAGGAGCTGTTGTAAAAGAAGAGTTCTCAAAGAAAAGCCCAGCCAGCATAATGATTATGTCAGGAGCTGTTGGAAACATGCTTAATATTACTCAAATAGCCTGTTCTGTAGGCCAGCAGTCCCTATGGAGCAAAAGAATTAACTTTGGCTATACAAATAGAACATTATCTTTCTTCAAGGAAAAAGATTTATCTCCAGAAGCTCACGGATTTATTTATTCCTGCTATCTGAAAGGACTAAAGCCAACTGAATTTTTCTTTGGAAGCATGACAGGAAGAGATGCAATGATGGACACAGCATTGAGAACACCAAAATCTGGATATTTGTATAGAAGATTAGTAAATGCTCTGCAAGATTTGAAAGTAAGCTATGACGAAACAGTTCGAGATGCAAGTGATTCTATTGTCCAGTTTAAATATGGAGATGACAGTTTAGATGTCTCTGCTCTTCATAAAAACCAAAAAGTTGCTCCTGGAGAAGCCATAGGAATTATAACCGCCCAGTCATTTGGAGAGCCATCAACTCAGATGGCCTTAAATGTATTCCACTTCTCAGGAGTCCAAGAGATGCAGATTACCCAAGGACTTCCAAGATTAATAGAGATATTTGATGCAAGAAAAAATCCTTCTACACCCCTGATGGAGATTTATCTAGAATCGGATTTTAACAACGAAAAAGATTCAAGAGTTATAGCTGAAAAAATAAAAGAAGTAAAGCTTAACGAGATAGCTGAAAAAATAAATCTAGATTTCACAGGTAAAAAAATAGAAGTTGTTCTAGATAACCAAGCAGTCAAGTCAATCCATACTTCTCCTGAAAAAATAGCCTCAAGAATTCAGGAAAAAGGCTTTAATGTCAAGCAAAAAGAAAACATAATTTACCTGGTTGATTCAAAGTTAAATTTCAAGGAATTATATAAGCTAAAAGAAAAATTAAAAGATCTAAGCATTTCAGGAATAAAAGGAATAAAGCAGATACTTGTTGTAAAAAGAGAAAAAAATTATGTTGTCTTGACAGCAGGAAGCAATCTCAAAGAGATATTTGAAGTCAAGGGGGTTGATAGAGATAAGACGATAACAAATAACCTCTATGAAGTTTATGAAGTTCTTGGAATTGAAGCAGCTCGACAAGCAATAATCTCAGAAGTTAAAAAAGTTATAGAGCAACAAGGCCTGGACATAGATTCAAGGCACATAAAGCTTATTGCAGATGCCATGACTTACAAAGGAACAATAAAAGGAGCAACAAGAATGGGAATTATTTCTGAGAAATCTTCTATTCTGGCCAGAGCCAGTTTCGAGACCCCTATCAAGCAGTTTGTAAATGCAAGTATAAAAGGAAGCAAAGATGAGCTTGCATCAGTAATAGAAAATATAATTGTAAATCAACCAGTTCCAGTTGGAACAGGTCTGCCTGGATTATTAGTTAAAGTAACAGGACCTTTGGCAAAGCCGAGCGATTCCGCAAAACCCTCTAAGAATATGAATGAGCAGGGTCGCGAGTTAGAACCAAAAGAAAAAGCAAAAAAGGAGAAAGATTAGAATTTGCAATTTTATTAAACAAAAATATAATTCAGAGGTAAAAAGCAAACTTTTTAGTTGACGGGGAGGGAATTGTTGATTAGGAAAATTGAACTAAAGTTTAATAAACCAATGAACACCCGCTTCAAGTATATCAAAAAAGTTTATCATTACCAATAATATATAATAATTGAGAGGTAAAGAAAAAAATTATTCGCCTTTAAGTAGGAGGAGTTCAAAGTTTAGGGAAACAATTAAAACTTAAACTGAAATAGTTTATAATTTACCAACAAACAACAAAGATGACACAAACAATTGATATGAAATGCATGAGGCAACTTAACCTATTTGAAAGAATAACGGGAGTGAGAACAAAAAGCTGCTTCACTTATAATAGAACATTAATCTTTGCTGTCCCCCAAGCTTTAATATCAAAAGCAATAGGCTCTCAAGCTGAAAATATTAAAAGGCTTTCTTCAATTCTAGGACAAAAGATAAGAGTAATTGCCCTGCCAAAAAACAACGTTAAAAAATTCATTTTAGACTTAATTGCTCCAATAAAAATAGATTCTGTTGAAGATTACACCTCAAGCATAGAAATATCAGCTTCAACACAGAGCAAAGCAGCATTAATCGGCAGAAATAAGACAAAGTTAGAAGAGCTGAAAAAAATAACAAAAGATGTTCTTGGAAAAGAGCTTAGGGTTATTTAAGCCCTAAAAGAGCTTTTAAATTTAAACAATAAAAGATTTCTTTTTCTTCATCCGAAAATAATTCATTTAATTCTGCTATGGGTTTGAATCCAAATTTTTCATAAAGGTTTCTAGCTATAAGATTTCTCTTTCCAACAAATACAAATATTTTTCTCGGCTTTAAATTATTTGTTTTAAAAAACTTGATAACCTCATTTATCGCAAATTTTATTAATTCTGAACCGACACCCTTACCTCTGCATTCTTCTGAGATAAATACTTCTTCAAATTCTGCTACCCCTGCTTTTGGATCTTCTTTAACATACCACTGGACAGTTCCGATTATACTGCCATTTTCTTTAGCTACAACAGTAAAATTATGTGAAGTGTAACAATCAACCCTATTCTTTATAATTGGGTTTATATGATAATGTTTAAAAAACTTTCTTAATGAAGCTCTATCTTCCTTGGACGCTAGAGATATATCTATTGTCATAATAAAGAAATCATCGGCAAACTTATAAATCTTTCTGGGAAAAGAATAAAAGCCTCCAGCCGGATTTGAACCGGCGACCTACAGTTCTTTTGAATAATGTACAAAACTGCCGCTCTGCCAGCTGAGCTATGGAGGCAAGTCTGGTTACTCATATCTTCGAGCCTCTTAGCGAACCGAGCTATAGAGGCATAAAGTTAACATCAAAAAATTGTTTATAAAACTTGCTATTCCTGTTTGTTGTTGGTAAAAAGAAACTAATTGGTATAGGGGGTAATTGTTGTTGGTTGTTTAATTAAGCTTGAAATCAATTGAAAGGTTTACAAAAAGAATTTAGTTATTACCAATTAAAATCGAAAAGTTTATATACCTATGGCCGGTTATATAGTTACTATGGACACCACGATACAGGTAAGCAAGAACTTGCTACAAAGACTTGCTATGATGAAAATGCACGAAAAAGAGAGTTATGAAAATATAATCTGGGATTTAATAGAAGACAGATTAGAATTTTCTCCTGAAACAAAGCTGAATATAGCAAAATCCGAAAAAGAAATAAAAGAAAGAAAAACAACTTCTCTTGAAGCAATAAGAAAAAAGCTAGGAGTCTAAATGTATTCTGTTGAATTTTCACAAACAGCAGAAAAACAGCTTTATGATTTAGAAAAAACAATTCAAGAGAGAATAATAGAAGTTCTTGAGAGAATTAAAATTCGCCCTTTTCATTTTATTAAGAGAAAACAAAATTCTCCTTATTTTATCTTGAGGATAAGTGATTACAGAGCAATTTTAGATATGCAGCAAGCCAAGAATATGATTTTTGTTATTGAAGTAGGGCATAGAAGCAAGATTTATGAAGATTGAATTGATAATCTTGCTTTGATTAATCTCAATTAATCCATCAATGAACTTAATTACCGATTATACAAAATAGTTATCAGCTTACCGACAAAAATCAACATATTTTTTCATCACAATAATCCTTATAATATCGATTGAATTGAAAGAATCATGGAAAACAGAATATCAGCAGGGAGTTTTGACTTGAACAAGTTTCTCTATGGGGGCTATGAAACAGATATCATAACAACGCTTTATGGCCCAGCTGCCTCAGGAAAGACCAATCTCTGCTTGTTAGCAGCTGTCTCTCAAGCAAAAAAAGGCAATAAAGTAATATTCATAGATACAGAGGGCGGTTTTTCCCTAGATAGAGTTAAGCAACTATCCCTGGACAGATATAAAGAAGTCCTGGAAAATATAATGGTTTTCAAAGTAACTAGCTTCGAAGACCAAAAAAAAGCAATAAATAATTTATTAAAAGAAATAAAAGAAAAAGGCAAACTCGGACTAATAATAGTAGATGGCATGACCATGTTGTATAGATTAGAAAAAGCAGAAAGAAAAGAGAATATCCAGGAGATAAATTCTGAATTGGCAAGACAACTCAAGCTTCTGGCTGAAATTTCAAGACTCAAGAATATTCCAGTTATAATCACAAATCAAATCTACACAGAATTTTTAACAGATGAAGAAAAGAAATCTGGAATTCAACCTGAAATAAAAATGGTTGGTGGAGATATTTTGAAATATTGGAG
>JAPLYA010000068.1 GCA_026395775.1 Candidatus Pacearchaeota archaeon | reverse complement strand
CAATTGAGAGAATCTGGGTAAAACTAGCGACTCGGAAAAAATAAAACAAAATAAACAAGATTAAAGGAACAGCTGTAGCCAACAACCAGCCTCTAAATCTCCCAAGCTTGAAATCAAATCTAAACATATCTCTAATTGCAAGAGATAAAGTAAAATAAGCAGTAAACATAGTTAGTATGCCCAGTAAAGAAAATATTCTAGCTAAATTCAAAGTTGCAATCTCACTAGTTGTCAATCCAAAATTGCCAACAATAACAAGCAGAAATAAAAAGTAAACCACAAGTGGGATCATTACCCCATATTTGATAACTTTTTTCATTAATTTTTCCTGTCCATACAGCAATCTTTTGACTTCGGGCATAGCTGAGAACGCCAAGAAAGAAAAAAGAATAACCCCAAAAGGCAAGAACATATTTTTATAATTCAAATAAGATAAGTTTTCTTTTCTAATTCCAGGAAAATAAAAAGCAGCAATAAAAATAATAAGTAGCAAAACAAAAATCATACCTATTTTCTCGTATTTTTTCAAAGCTTTTAGCCCAACATAGCTAAAACCAGCCATCACAATCCAAAAAGCAAGAGAAATAAAAAACGAATAGCTCAAGCTGCCTGTAAATAGATAACTAAAGCTTTCCCCTTCTGCTATCAGATAAGCAGTCAGTGCAGAATAAATCCCAAAAATCATTGAAAAGAACATTAAAACCTTTCCTTTCTTCCCAAGATATCTTTCAGAATAGCCAACAAGCTGATGATTCCCATTTGTTCTCAATATAACTTCTCCAAGATAAAGCTTAACACACAACATTATTCCAGCAATTAAAAGCAGACAGATAGCTCCAGGAATAAAACCAGCTTTCGAAACAACATAAGGAATCCCAAGAAACCCAGCCCCAATAGTTGTGCCAACTAGCACAGCTAATGCTGGAAAAAATTTACTTTTCGTCATTATCAACTCTTTTATATATCTAGAACAAGCACATTTTTAAATCTCACGTATTTAAGAATATCACAGGCCTATAGTTTAATGGATAAAATGGTCGGCTTCGGAATTTAGAAGCAACCGACTGATGAGGGTTCGATTCCTTCTAGGCCTATTTTTATTGGTAAAAAGAAAATTCTCTTTGCCTCTAAGAAAATTGTATTCATCAGCAGGAACAATTAACACCATTGCTTACACAATTACTAAGTATACAAAACATCCGTTAGAATTTACTTCTATTGTTAGTAAATATCAAACTATTTTAGTAAACAAAAAAGTCACAGCCGATTGGTTTTTCAATTGACACCTTTGCTTGCTTTCAAGTCAAGCATACAAAAGCTCAAGCTTATTCATTAGCAATACAGATTAAAAATTCACTAACTTTATAAAACTCATTTCTCTAGTTTTAGCATGAAAAAACATGTGATTTCCCTGTATTCTTTAGTTGTAATCCTAGTCATAGCCCAGATAGCTGTTTTTCTCTATCTAAGTGCAAATATTGTTTCTCTTCAAGTTCAGTTGAATGTGACAAATACAAGATTGCAACAACAGATATCAGACAGTCAACTTCAAATAACACAACTAACCTCAAAACTAATAAATACTCAAGAAGATTTAACAAAACAATTATCAGAATTAAAAGCAACAACAAGTGCAGACTTCTCAGGAATAATTGAACAAGCCGTAAAAGGAGTTGTCAGTATCAAAACAGATGTTGCCCAAGGCTCTGGTTTTATTATAACCCCAGATGGCTATATAGTAACAAATGCTCATGTATTAACAGGAGCAAGACTTGCAAAAGCCCTAACCTCCAGTGGAGAGTTAAAAGATGCAGAATTAATTGGCTATAATACAGATATAGATTTAGCTTTATTAAAAATCCCAGGAAGCTATGCTAATCTAGAATTAGCAGATTCGAATGATGTAAAAGTCGGGGAGAAAGTTATAGCAGTTGGAAATCCCTATGGTTTATCATTCTCAGTTACAGAAGGAATTGTCTCAGCCCTAGACAGGGAAGGCAAGTATATCCAAACAGATGTTCCCCTAAACCCTGGAAATTCAGGGGGCCCGCTAATCAACAAGTATGGTCGGGTAATAGGGGTAAATAATTTTAAAATAACAGGCGAGAGCTTGGGTTTCGCTCTAGAAAGCAATTATGTAAAGGGTTTTGTCAATGAAATCGCATTGCAAAACTTGAATCAAACCTTGCTATAAGAGAGTTAAGTTCTAAATCAAAAAAACAATGGGGCGCCCACACATAAATGTGTGGGTTTGTAAAGCCCCTTGTTTTAGGATGCTCAGAAAAATCTGAAGTTGTAAAGCAACTTCTGCACCATAAATGGTGCAGTTTATTTTTCTGACATTAATTTGAAGGTATTTTTTTACACCTAGGATTCACCAGTTCAATCCTGGTATTGCCCATATTAAACAATTGGGCTAAAAGCTCATGTAAATCAGTAGTTCGTTAAAAAACTAACTCAACAACCACTTCCAAGCAGGAATTACTTTTATTGATTCTATTTCCCTTTCAGTTTCGTAAGATAGAACTATTGCCTTTTTTGGCTTGAATTTTTCAATAAACTTTTTTAAAGAGATTAAATTTCCTTCTTTTATCTCCCCAGATTTTACTTCAATCGCAGTTAAGGGTTCTGTTTTTATAATATCTACTTCGTTTTTGTATGCATCTCTCCAGAAGAAGTCAGCATTTGAATGAATTACTATCGCCTGTTCAAATACCTTCGCAAAATCATCCTTTATTAATAAGGGATTTAATAATGTTGAGTAATACTTTTTCAATCTCCTTTGTGTTTTTCTTGCATTTCTAGAATAATTATAAAGTTTTTTTATTAAAAAGGATTCTTCGAGGTATTCAAGATATTCAGACAACAAATGCCTGGTTATTCCTACTTCACCAGCAAATCGTTGCAATTCTATAATTTGACCAGGATCATTATAGATAATATCAAATATCTTTCTGATAATAATTAAGTTCTTAACTTCGAAAACCTCACTCATATCATGATAAAGAATTTTATCTATTACTCCTTCTCGGATATATTTTTTTATAATTTCTGGTTCTTTATCTATTAGTTCAGGAAAACCATTGCACATTAAAAAATTGTTAAATTCTTTTAAAATTTCATCTTTATATAGCATAAGATTATCAAATTTTTTATCTTTAAAATCTAGGTACTCTTTAAAGTTAAGGGGATTGAGTTTAAATTCGAATATTCTTCCAGCCAAACTTTCCCTCGATTTCCTTCTAATAAAAAGAGATTCTGACCCTGATATCAGAAATTTAATCTTGGGATAAAGATCATAAATTCTTTTTAATTGTTCTTCCCAATTTTTAATCTTTTGAATTTCATCAAAAACAAAAAGATATTCTTCAGACCTTAAATCTTTATTAACTAATTTTTTGTAAACATCTATTATATCACTTATTCTTACTGAAGAATAATCATCAAAAGAAAAATAAAATATATTTTGTTTGGAAAAACCAGTAGTTAGATATTCTTTAATAAATTTAAGCATCATTGTAGTTTTTCCAACTCGCCTCAAACCAGTGATAGCTACTATTTGTCTCGTTTTCATAAATTTTTTAATTTCTTGATAAATATCCCTATCTTTATAATCTGAAGTAGGAAGATCTTTAGTCCACCAAATATTGGTTTCTTCCATATCCTTAATAATTATTTTCTCTCCCATGTTTTAAATTGTATGGTTTTTTCTAATACCATACTTTCTATTATATGTTACTTTATATAACCATACTTTATAAACCTTTCCATTCCTCGAGCAGGCTTTGTTAAATAAGTAGCATCTGTTAAAAAAGTCAATCTGATATAAACCCCTCAGGGTCAGTAATCCAACTTGTCTCTTTTTTACAAATTGGGCAAGTATCTTTAGCTTTCTCTACTTCTTCAATAGATAGTCTCGCTCCACATTGACTGCAATTTAATTCCATTTTAACATATGTCCCCCATTATTAAAAGAGTCATTTATTTTTTTTCCAAGTCCTAACTCTAAATTTAATACGATTAACAACTTCATTAGAAATGCTTCCTTCTGTCTTTCCCCAATACCAAACACTTCTACTCCAAACTTTCTAGTGCCTTCTTGTTTTGAGACTACTGCTAAATCAAAGTCAATACCGTCTGATGCCTCTTCTGGCAAATAAAATGACTGTTTTTCATTATTTGATTTTGATGCTGCCTCCGTGACATCTTTTAAGATAGTTTTAACGAATTCTTTAACTTCCATTTTAACATATATTTTCCATCAATATATCCATAATTTACATCTCCCGCCTCTTAACATCCTTATTCATCTCCCGAAGACTTGACACACCCTTGGAATTTATATCAAAAGCTAAAAAGTGGTTTTTATGCCAAAAAATTGATAATTTGCCAACAATAAAAATCAAAAACTAATCTTTGATTAAAACAGCAGTAGCAATTGTTGTTGTCCACATTCCATCTTTATTTCCTTCCGCTGATTGGCAGATGTTATGGGTTTTAATTATCTGCCCGCTTGCCTTGTAGATTTGCTCACGTTCATCCCAAGCTATGTCAGGATTAAACTCAACTCCTAGTGTTGTCGCAAGCATTGTTGCAGCTAAATCTTCAGCATACTCTCCGGCCTTATCTGCCTTCTCTCCATATGCATGATGTTCTGACAAATAGCCATAGTTGGCATTGTCTTTTGGCAGGGCAATACCTATTGCACTTGAAATAAGTCTGTTTGGCTCGTTTGTCTCCATTCTAGCCATGACACAAAATGTTATCTGCCCTGGCTTAAGCAGCTTCAATCCTTCTTCTTTTGTAATCATTTTGCAATTTGGTGGAAATATAGAAGAAACATAAACTAAATTGCATTTTTCAATTCCTGCATTTCTCAAGGCAAGTTCAAAACTAGCAAGTTTATCTTTATGAACTCCGACTCCCTTTGTTAAGAATATTTTTCCTGGGACCATTTCTGTTTTTTATAAATTTTTTATTGAAACAGCGTATTTAAACTTTATGTGTCATTGAATAAAAATAAAAAATTCTAGAAAAAAGCTTTTGCAACAGCAAGAGGGAACAAAATAGTAGCATCTCCATAAACTTTCACACTTTCTCCTCGCAATTTCCCCCAGGAAATTGCTTCATCTGGTCTAGCTCCAGTATCGCTTCCGTCAAACTCCTGCTGGCTATTAATATAAACAGCATAATCAGGCCCATTTCTGAACATATTTGCATTACAAATATGATGTTTCATTATTCCACCCCCAAGAATAATAACTCCTGTCTTCTTCTTGCCTATTGTGGAGTTATTGATTTCAACAATATCATCAGTTACATCTATATTAAATCCAGGATTCTTCATTTTAAAAAAATAAATCATATCCCCCAAACTCCCATCTGTAATTGCCGGGCAGTAAACAGGGATATTATTTTTCCAGCACCAGTAATATATCGATTCTCTATTGCCAATTTCTTTCCCCATTATATTTATCAGCTTACTTGGGGTTAAAATCTCATCCTTATGCTTATCAAGAATAGGCATAATCCATTCTTCAAATCTACAATACCTCGAGTTAGGCACAAAAATATTTCCCGTCCTATTAATTCCTTTTTGTCTTAACTTGAGTCCAGAAGCTGAGAATTCTCCAAGTTTAAAATCCCCAAGGCATTTAATAAAATCTTCCTCAATCCCACCAGCAGTAGTTACAATAACATCAACTAGCTTATGTTCAGCTAAATATCTGAAAATATCTCGCAATCCAGAGGTAACGAGATTTGAAGTATAGCCTAGATAGATAAAAGCTTTTTCTTTTCTCATTTTTTTAATCAACTCGATAGCTTGAGATAAATTTGAAGCCTGAAATCCTGTTGAAGAGAAAGAATCAATGAGCTTGGAGAAATCTACACCTTTATTAAAGTCATAGCCTTTTATTGTTAAGCCACAAGCCTCAGAGCTTTCTCTGAGTATATTCTTCCTTGCAACATCGGTTTTGTTAGAGTTATTGAGTTTAGGCATAGAAATTAAAAGATATATTTAATTAAGTTAGAACTAACAAATTGGAATTGCCAGACATTCTAATATCGCAAGTATATTCATGATAAAGAGAGAAGAATGCAGTTTTTAAATCTGTTGTTGGTAAAAATAAAACTTTATTCGCCGCAGGAAAAATTGTTCAAACTCAATTAACACCATTGCTTGCTCTCAAGTCAAGTTTACAAAACCGAGTTAGTCTTCACTTCAGAAATTATCTTTTAAAATATTTCTTTCTATCAAGAATTACTTTTAAGAATATTCCAAGTATAATCAGGTTAATTAGCAGGTTTATCAGTCTAGGCATCAACAAGAATTTAGAGATAAACAAGATTTCAACAGGCAGCCAAATTAGCGAAACAATAAAAAATCCCAAAGCTCCCCAATATTTTCTTCTAAATACAGCAATTAAAAATATTATCTCAAGAGTTGAGAATACCACAAGAATAGACGCAAGCGAGCAAGTCAAAAATAATAGAGGAGTATTAATATGCCCAATAAAATAATTAGCAAAAAATCCATTTGGATCTTCAGCAAGTTCTCGAGAGGTTAGCCTTTCTAAAACCCTCTGAGAATTGCAAGAAAAAGAGAATATCATCAAACCAAAGATAACTCTTAGCGTGTTTATAGCAAGTTTATATCCAGAAGCAATCCAAACGAGATATTTTTCCTGCATTTTCAATAGCTTTTTGCAAAATAAGCTTTGAATTTAGCTGGCTTGTTGCAATATATGCACTTCCCTTTTGCTTCCTGCTTGAATGGAATACATCTCGAGCCAGCCCCTCCAGACTTGTCTTTTATCCAATCTTCGCATTGTTTCTCTCCGCAAAAATTTGCAAGAACTAGCTTTTTATTCTTAACAGCTTCCCGGAATTCTTGAAAATTCTTGACTTCTTCTATGCTAGAATTCAAGAACTTTTTAGCTTTATCATAGAGCTTGTCCTGAATATCGTCTAAAAGCAAGGGAATTTTCTTAGCAAGCTGAGAAATTTTAACTTGTTCTTTCTCACAAGTATCTCTTCTTGCTAATGTAACAGAATCTTTTTCCAAATCCCTTTCTCCAATTTCAATTCTCAAAGGAATACCTTTTAATTCAGATTCATTAAACTTCCATCCAGGAGAATAATCTTCTCTTGAATCTATTTCTATTGAATAATAACTCAAACTAGACTTGATTTTTTCAGCTTCCTTTAATACTTTCGATTTGTTCTTCTCATTGAATATTGGAACAATAATAATTTGAGTAGGGGCTATTTTTGGAGGTAATACCAGTCCTTTGTTGTCTGCATGAGTCATAACCAAAGCACCTATTAATCTTGTTGAAAACCCCCATGAGCTTTGCCAAGGCAATGTTGGTTTTTTATCTTTATCTAAAAAACTTATATTAAATGACTTTGCAAATCCCTGTCCAAGGTTATGGCTTGTTCCTAGTTGCAGGGCTTTTCCTTCTTGAGTAAATGTTTCAATTGTTGTAGTGTAATAAGCTCCTGCAAATTTCTCTTTATCCGACTTTCTACCCTTTATTGATGGAATAGCCAGCAAGCTCTTGCATAATTTTTCATACTCCTCAAGAATCATTAAAACTTCTTTATCACATTCTTTTTCTGTTTCATATACACAATGTCCTTCCTGCCAGAGGAACTCTCTGCTTCTTAAAAATAGCTTACATTGGGAAACTTCCCATCTTACAACATTGCACCACTGATTTATTCTGAATGGCAAATCTCTCCAGCTTCTAATCCATCTTGAAAATGAATCATATATTATTGTTTCTGATGTTGGACGAATTGCAAATCTTTCGCTTTTTTCATCACCTTGAACCCAAGCTACTTCAGCCTGGAATCCAGAAGCATGTTCTGCTTCTTTTTTAAAAAATGATTCTGGAATAAACATTGGGAAATAAGCATTTTTCACTCCAATCTTAGAAATAACAGAATTAAAATAATCCTGAATCTTCTGCCAGATTGCATATCCATAGGGTTTGATTATCATTGTTCCCTTAACG
>JAPLYA010000096.1 GCA_026395775.1 Candidatus Pacearchaeota archaeon | reverse complement strand
ATATTCCAAGATGGAGATACTGTTAAGGTCAATTGAGTTGTACCCTGTTGTACTGTTGCAAAGAATGTTTTTGAAGATGCTGAATAATTTGCATTTCCTAAATTTATAGCTGTATAATTGTAATAGCCGACGTCTAATGTTACTGGAATATTATTTTCACTGCTCTTGTTTGTTCCATTCCTGTACATATTTGCTGTCAATGCATTTGTTGAGTATACTGCTGTTATTGTTTGAGGATAAGTTATTGTTATATTGCTTGTTCCGCCATTTAGTAGTGTTGTTATAACTGGAGTTGCTTGATTGATTGTGATTGCTTTGGTTATTGAAGTTGCTGAGTAATTTGTATTTCCTGCTGTTGAATAATTAAAATTTATAACTCCTGCTGGATAAATAGCATTGGAAATATTTAAAGCACAGCTTAACTCAGAAGGTCATCCACTTCCCGCTACATCTGTTGGAGTTCCATAGGTTATGGGGGTTGTTGCAGTTAATCCTAAAGTATAAGTTGTATTTTGACTAATTGTAAATTGAGAAAAATTACTTGATGCAGTATAGTTTGTATTTCCAGCATAAGAACAATTTAAATTCCAACTATTAACTCCTAAAGTTTCTGCTACTCCTGAAGTTCCATTCGTTAATGTTAAAGTTTCTGTTCCTCCTGTTATAATTGAACAAGTTGGCGTTATTGCTGTTGGATATTCTTGTGGAGATGTTTTATCAAAGACTAAAGAGGTTTGCGAATTTGCTTTATTTATTGTTACAGTAAATACTGAAGAACTTGCAGTGTAATTTTGATTTCCTACGAATGAATAATTAGCTGAAATAGTTCCTGATGGATAAATTGCATTACTAATATTCAATGTACAACTTGCATCTGGACAACTATTTCCTGTGAAGTCTGTTATTGTCCCATAAGTTATAGGCGTGGTTGCAGTTAGTCCTACTGATGAACTTGCTTGATTGATTGTTACTGTTGAAACTACTGAACTTGAAGTATAGTTTTCATTTCCACTCGTAGAGTAATTTGCACTTATTGTTCCTGCACTATAAACTCCATCAGAAATATTAAGAGAACATATTAATTGGGAAGGACAGCCTCCTTCATTTGCTACAAAGTTTGTTGGAGTTCCATAGGTTATGGGGGTTGTTGGATTTAATGTTAAAATAGTTATATACTTACTTATATTAACTAAATAAATAGTTGAGTTTTGGTTATTTAAAGTATCGTTTATTGTTACATTAATGTAATAATTTCCTACTGCGACATTTGGAGTTGAATTAGTAAGCCATCCTGACTGGTTAATTGTGAATAGAGTTGTCCAGTTAATATAGTAATATCCAAATGCAGTTTCATCGGTTGCATTAAAATCTACTCCAAATCCTTGAGTATAATTAATAACTGTTGTTGCGGGAATTGTTGTAAAGTATGGAGGCGTTGTATCTGGAACTGCTGTTAAGTTTACTCCAAACCAAGTCATGTTCGTATTTCCACTTGAATCATTTATAGTTACATTAATCTGATAATATCCTACTGGAAGTTTTGTTTTATTGCTTAACCATCCTGAAGAATTTATTGAAAATGCAGTTGTCCAGTTTCCTAAATAATATGTTCCGAAAGAAAGAGCATCATTTCCTACAAATTGAACTCCTAACCATGTTCCATAAGTTATGGATTGATTAGCAGGAATTGTTGTAAAATAAGGGGGAACTGTATCTACATAAAAAGTTACTGATGAAGAATTTACATTATTCAGAGTATCATTTGCCCATACCTGCCATGTGTTGCTTCCTTCATTCGCTGATAAGCCTGTGACATTGGTTCCACAAGCTACAGAAGTGTTAGTTGCGCCTGAATCAAGGCTATACCAACAAGATTGCAGATTAGTATCACTCGCAGTATAATTCAAAGCTGTGGGCTTTACGCTGTAAGTAGTATTCAAAGGATAAGTTATATTAATGCTTGGATTTATAGAATCTACATAAAAAGTTACTTGTGAGGTTCCATTAATATTATTTGAAGTATCATTACACCAAAAGTTAGCAGTAGAGCTTCCTTGAGGCATAGAAGAGTTTGTAAGGTTGGCGCCTGTTAGTGTGGAATTTATATTCATAGTATAATTTGTAGCCCAATTATTAAGGCTAACTAAACAAAGGCTTAAATTCGCGCTTGAAGAAATATTAAAATCTATGCTATTTGTAGTATAAGATTGATTAAGTGGCGATAAAATCGTAATGTTTGGAGGCACTCCTGAAGAAATTAGTGTAGTATATCCAATTGTAAAATTAAACAAATAATTACTATAATTTTGGTTTTCTGTAAAGAATGTTGCTTTACACTGAAAATAAGTAGCATTACCTAAAGATGCAAGAGAAGTATAAGTGGCATTCGTGTAAACTGCAGACCAGACTATATCAGTGCAATTTGCAAGGGAGCAAGTTCCCATCTGCAGAGTCAAGTTCAAAGCTCCTGTTCTATTAGTGTTTCCAATGTCAGCTAAGACGCCATATACTGATCCTCCAGTGGAATAATCAAGTGCAAAAACCAAACTTAAATTAAATACAAAAATTAAGATTACAAATAGGAACAACACCTGCTTTTTTAATAAGTTACATAACATTTTTAAAATACCCCTCGTGTAAACTTTTTTTTAGATTATAAGAATCGCCATGGTTCATATAAGCTTCCCACGAATTAAAAGATTCCATTAATTTATTAAAGTCTATTTCATCTCTCTCGTAAAGAACCATTATTTTCTTTGAATTTCTTATAAATCTTTTTACTGTGCTTTTTCTCACTAATCTATGATTCTTAAATATTTTATATCCAAGACAATCTATCCCTAATTTAATTGGAAAAATGTTTGCTTTTTTTGGATGAAGAGTTAATCTCATAGAAATTAAGAATAATCTTATTTGTTCTTTTAGTTCATGCAAATCTTTTTTTGATTCTTCTATTATCAAGAAATCATCCATATATCTTACATAAAACTTTATTCTTAACTCATATTTTATGTATTCATCTAAAGCATTTAAATAAATGTTTGCAAAAAGTTGAGATGTTAAATTTCCAATAGGTATTCCTTCTTCTGAACTATCAATTATATTCTTAATCAATCTCAATAACTTTTTATTACCTATCTTTTGTTGGATTATAGTTTTTAGTGTTTCTCCATCTACACTTTGGAAATATTTAGAAACATCACACTTTAATACATAGCAATCTTCTCCTGACTTTCTTATAAAACTTTGTATTCTTTTTATTCCTTCGTGAGTCCCCTTTCCTTTTCTACACGCATAAGAATCGTGAATAAATCTTTTTTCAAAAATTGGAGAAATTATTGAGCAAATTGCATGATGGACAACTCTATCTCTAAAAGGTAAAGCTGAAATTTTCCTTTCTTTTGGCTCAAAAATTATAAAATGTCTGTATTTTCCTGTTTTGTAGGTTTCATTCATTAGTTGTTCTTGTAATCTTATTAGTTCTCTTTCTAAGTTAAATGTAAATCTCAATACTTCTTCTGAGCCATTCTTGCCTTTTCTTGCTTTTAAGTAAGCATTGTTTAGGTTTCTCATTTCGCATACCTGCGTGAATAAATTTTTATATGTTTTCATGTTGAGTTATAAATTCGACAAGTTTCAATCAGCAATGTGCCTCATCTTACTAATCGTCGAATTTGGTTTTAGTATTTAACCTTTCGGTTTGGATTTGAATTGATGTAATTTTCTCGCACTGTTCTTTATCTCCTTAAAGATATGAATCTGGCGTTGAATATTACTGCAACAGCGGAAGCCGATGTTGTTGTTCGAATCCGTGGGTCCATTATTCAAATTACCGCAAAATGGACCAGCATTGGCACCATTGTTCCAATTACCACCACGTAGCACCGCAACAGCTAATCACAATTCAACCCATTCCTTGTAAAGGAATATTAAATTTCTTATACCAACCTCCTAGCATTTTGCCTATTTCATTTATTAATTTTGAGCCATACTCATACTGGTCAAAACTGATAAATTGTAAGTCCTTAGAAAGCCTGAAAAATATCCTTAATTTGTCTAATTCAATTATTGCTTTTTGTAATGATTGCTTTTTGTCAAATTCATTGTTTGATTGAATTATACTTTCTAAGAAGTCTAATGAAGTGTTTTCTATTTTTTGAGCCATAGTATATTTCTCTGATTTCGGAAACTTATTTAACAGAGTATGTACCCACTTTATGAATTCATAAGTGTTATGAAATATTTTCATATCTTCTATCATTTTCTTCTCTCCTTGTTTATTATGTTTTTACTCAATATCATTTTTTGCTGCTGCTCAAATCCGTGGGTCCACTATGCAAAGCACCGCAAAACGGACCAGTATCGGCACCATTGAGCCAACTACCACCACGTCGCACCGCATAACCTGTCCTTGCAGTTGAATTGTCTAAAAAATAAAATCCATCATTCCCGTATTTTGGTTGGACTGATGAATTTGTAAATGTAGTTCCATCCCAGTAACAATATCCAGAAGTTCCAACAGGTTGGCAGGGTTTAGTATAACCAACTGTTTCATTTGTCCATTCCCAAACATTTCCAGTCATATCATAAACTCCTTCTGCAGAAACACAACCTGATATTCCACCTGTTTTGTTCATTCCCGTATTGCACGCATTTCCATTTCCAGGGCTATTTCCTGTAGCACAGTAAGTTGCTGAATCAGTTACGCATTTGTAAGGAGCATCATGTAAGTTAGTAGGAAGATTATAAAAACTTCCATTAATATTCGAAGCACCAAGCCATTCTTCACTTGTACACAAATGTTTGCCTGAATTATTGCAGGCTGTTCTTGCTGAATTTGCAGAAATATAAACCCATGGTGTTCTATTAGAAGCAGAACCTGCCTTTCCTCCTGCATTTAAAAGATTAGTGGTAAAAGTTGAAGAATTATAAATGAACTGCGAGGTATTATAACTCTCATCAGCATTTAGAGGAGATGCTTCATATTGGTCAATGCAATAGCCATTCAGCTTATTTATATAAGCCATGTTTTGTGGACATTGAATTCTTTGATAGGTCCAACTCAAATTATTTAAAGAGACATTAGAGCTTGTATTAAAAATCTGGCTAGTGTAAGTTCCGTTATTATATGAAAGATTGAGCTGAACTGCATTATTTGTTTCATTGTAGTAAGTATTATTGTAAGTTCCTTGATCGAAGTCTGTTTTTGATGAGTATATGTAAACTACGGCTGATACTATTGTTAGCAATAAGACTATAAAAATTACACTGCTTAAAAGTGTTATTTTATTTTCCATATTTATACCCCCCCTCAATCCTTTTTTCATGCTTAACTTCTATAATATTATTTGTCGATGAGAGGATAATCACTATAATAATTATCACAATTATCGCAACTACAAAAATAAGAAGAGGAATATAATTAAAGCCTTCCTCTTTAGGCGGTTGAACTGGTGGGGTCGGGGTTGTTGTGTTCTCGGGGGGATTTACTAAATATTCAGAGCAGTAAGATGCAAAGTTATTTACAAAAGGCTTTATTACGCTTTCTTGGGCTTCAAATTTAAGACTCGCGGAAATCTGATTTACTAAAATTGTAAATTCTTGGGCAGTATAGTTAAGGGTTCCATTCTTGGTATGATCGCTAATAAAAGTTAAGGCGCTTGGGCAGATAATAGCTCTATCATAAGTCGCAGATTGCTGAACATGAGTATTACTTCCGCCTCCGCCTTGCTGTTGCCCTGCGTATCTTGTAACAGTAAAGTTTATGCTACTCATATTCTCATTTCCTGCAGAGTCGTTAGAATAAACTCTAAGAGTAAAACTGCCTGGGGATATAATTGTGTAAGAAAAGGCATTATAGCCATTAGAACAGGCGGTTGTTAAGTTGGTTATATTCTGCGGACCTGTGATGTCATACTTACAAGATTGCAGGTTTGTATCACTAACTGAAAAGTTTGCATCTATTGTAACCGAAGAAATGAAGTTAGGAAAATCAGCATTATTTGTAGGCAAGACTATCGAAACAACAGGATAAATAGTGTCTATGGTTACATTCCTTGTTTCAGTGGAGTTGGCATTTCCGAAATTATCGTAAGCTGTTGAATTAAAGAAATATCTCCCATCTGATAGCCCTGTAAAATTACTAAACAGGGGCGAGGAGGTCTGGTTGGTCGAGTTAATTAGGGATCGTGAAGAGTTGTATAATCTTATTGTTATATTCTTTAAGCCTGAGCCTGAATCTGAGGCAGTTACATTTATTTTAATAAAGTTCCTATTTACAAAAGAGCCTGATGTTTCTGATGGGTTAGTAAAGTTTATTGCAGGAGGGACAGAATCTACATAAAAGGTTACGCTTGAAGAATTTGCATTATTCAGAGTATCGTTTGCCCATATCTGCCATGTATTGCTTCCTTCAATTGCTGATAAGCCTGTGACATTGGTTCCACAAGCTACAGAAGTGTTAGTTGCGCCTGAATCAAGGCTATACCAACAAGATTGCAGATTAGTATCACTCGCAGTATAATTCAAAGCTGTGGGCTTTAC
>JAPLYA010000120.1 GCA_026395775.1 Candidatus Pacearchaeota archaeon | reverse complement strand
ATCAGGATTTATTTCTTTATAGAAATCATTTTTCTTTAATAGAAGCAAGGAGTTGATATTCTCTCCTATATCCCAAGCAAGCCACATCAAGAATTTATGCTCTGGCTTTATTGCAACATTAACAAGTTTCTTGAATGTATCAAGTTCAATAAATTTAACTTCTTCTTTTGCTTCTCCAAAATATTCAATTACTTCTTGAGCTAGTTGCAGTTTTCCTGCCATAGCAAAAGGCTTGCTCTTGAAAATCTTGTTATAATAGCTTTTCCTGTCTTTGTATATTAATCCTTTGGCATTCTTGATTCTGCCCTCTTCCAAATCATCATAAACTTTCTTTATATCCTCTTTGGTTAAATCTTTCCAAGCTTTATTCTTAAACCATTTGTTAGCATTTCTCAAATAAATCAAATAGCCATAAAGAGTTTTATAGCAAGCATTATCTAGCACAGGAATATTATTTTTTCTTTTAAGCTTGTATTCTTCAAACTCAAAGAACTCCTTGAACAATTTCCTGTTATCTTTGTTTATAGAAATATCTGTGATTAACTTTTCCTTCACTTCATCATATTTTTCTTTTCTTTCCATACAGGATTATTAAAAATTGCATTTTTAAATCCTTCTATATGGTAACTAAAAGGCTCAAAGCCTCTGCCGAGGATTGAACTCGGGACCCTTTCCTTTCTGGTTTTTTACCAAGGAAATGCTCTACCACTGAGCCACAGAGGCCGAACAACTTTATCTGACTAATCTTTTTTATTTGCAGATGGGGTTGTGAGCCGGATTTCTCGGTTTTTAATAACCATAAACATTTATAAATCTAGCTTAAGAGGGGTTAGCAAGAGCTTTTGAGAAAATGGCAGCTTATGATAAGTTTTTTGGCTTAAATGTTAAAGGATTCTTCTTAATTCTTGGAATTGCTAGTTTCTGTATTTTTAGATTAATGAACTATTGGGGGTATTTGAGCAATTGGGCAATTAATATATCATTGGCTTGCTTGATTATGTGGGCTTTAGCTTGCTTCTTTTCTGGAATTTTTTATGACTAGATTTAGCCCTGCTTCATAGCCTCAGAGTTCGGCTATTTCGCAGTTATTTTTTCTAGTTTGTAATTGAACAAATTTTTATATGCAAGAAAAATTGTGTTTGGTTGATTTACACAATTGCTCGCTCAATTGCTAAGTATATAAAAATGGTTTTTCTTTTACCCTCCCCATTTATTCTATATATTTATAAACATCCAGGATATGAAGCAATATGGCTGAAAAAATGAATCTTGATATATTAAAAAAAGAATATAAACTTGTTAAGAAAAAGTATAATCTTCCTGAATTTTCCAAGCTAAATGAGGATTTTGATATAGAGAAGTTGCAGGAAAAAGAGACTGACTTGCTAGTGAGAGAACTAAGAAGGATAATTGTTGAAAAGAATGTGATTTACTTGAGATTTGTTGAGATGTTTTTGAATCCTTCTCAGGCCCCTATGTTTTTTCTTTCTCTTGCCAAGAACATGTCTAGTAATGATAGTAAGATGCTTGAAGAACTCTATGTTCATCTTGGGAAATATGAAATTTTATCCTTGGAACTTGACAATATTTATAATGAGGCTAAGGAAGCAGAATTTATAAAAAAGTTTTATGTTGGGTGGCAAGAAACCAAAACTAAACTTGCCGAACTATTGAAGAAATTGAAAGATTCTTGGGATAAAAAATCAGAAAAGAGAGATAAGGGTTATTTGGGTTAAAATTTTTGTTGATAAATTGTAAACTATTTTAGTATACTTAAAATGAGTGTAATTGGGTTGATTATTTGAGCAAACAATTTTCTAACCAACAATGCTTGACCTTTTTACTAAAGAGTTTTATTTTTACTTCTAGATTATTAGTGAATGTTAAATTATTTTAGTTTATTTGGTAATTGTGTGATTAGTAAGGGAATTGGCACAAAAGGTTTTTTATTAGCTCTCAATTATTAATTTATACTCTTATCACCATCATTGAAATTTGATGTGATATGGCTACCATCACAGAAGGGTTTAGTCTTTGATTTTCCACAGCGGCATAATGTTACTCTGTTTCGTGTTTCGTATTTTTTTCCTTGGGAAGATTCAATTGGAATCTTGCCTTTTATCCAGAGTGGGCCCGAAACTTTTTCACAGGTATCTTCTACTAGACTAATTTCTTTTTCGAAATTAGGCTCGATTGGCTTTCCATTTTCCCAGGCAACTAATCTTCCTGATGGGCAATTGCAAGCTTGCTCTATTGCCATTTCTTTTGATTTTTTATTGTTGGAGTTTCTTGTTAATCCCCATGTTCCTTTGTCTCTGTCACAGAATTTAGCAGACGCACAGAGATCAGAAACATCTGTTAATTCTAGGGTTGGACCAGAAGTTGTTTCAGCTTGTTGTAAATAAGTTTTTTCACCAGCTGTTTCTGTTCCATCAAACCCTTCAAGATGGCTTGAGTCACAGAAGGGTTTGTTCTTTGATTTACCACATCTGCAGAGAGCATAATTTTCTTGATTTGGGAATTTAGTTGTTTTCTCCCATTTATAAGGAAATTTATTTTTATCAATAATCATTATCTCCTTGCTTAGAGGAACATTTCCTGAAACTAGATACGGACCATCTTTTGTTATTTTTATTTTCTTTTCTTCCTGTGACATGGGTTTCTAAGTGTTCTTTTAATTATAAATGTTTTGTATACTCGAGATACTGTATACTAATCATCAGTTTCCTTATTAGCCAAATATCTCACCAATTCTAACAGCTTGTTTCTTTTCAGTTTCAGATTTATCCCAGCCATTTC
>JAPLYA010000115.1 GCA_026395775.1 Candidatus Pacearchaeota archaeon | reverse complement strand
TGAAAGGAAAAACACCAGCAGAAATGGCTGGGATAAATCTGAAACTGAAAAGAAACAAGCTGTTAGAATTGGTGAGATATTTGGCTAATAAGGAAACTGATGATTAGTATACAGTATCCCCTACAAATAGGATGTGGTTTTAGATGTTCCTTGACATAATTTCTAATAACAAAACCCAACATCTATAAACCCAAAACCTCTAGTTTTATTGCAAATTAGGACTTGGAAACTTTTTCTATTTTGAAATTAAACTTAATTGGGGGAACATAAAATGGTAAAAAAATATTCAAATAATTCTATGTCCAAAGCAGATTATAGAAAAATGAAATCATCAAAAAAGAAAAAAAGATAAAATTTGTTGATATAATCTTGAGAAATAAATACTAACCGATGTTTTGTATAAGAGTTGTGGGTTTTCCAAGCTTTGTATACCAATTACCCAACTAAACACAATTAACAAATAAACTGAAATAGTTTATAATTTACCAACAAAAAAACTAAAAATAAAGAAAAAAGAATTAAGCAAATAAGGCATACAAAGCCCAAACTGCAAGCAAAAGCCAGATTATCACTGAAACCCAAACCTTGTCCACAACTTTTCTATCTTTAAGAAGTTTTTCTCCGAATACAACCATTTCTTTAACATAAGCTGCAAGAGCAATCCCAGCTAGAAAAGCTACAAATAGAACAACAGCCATAATCTGAACAATTGTCAACTCCTCAAGCAAATATAGCAATGAGAAAGCTGCCAATACTAAAGACACAAATCCAAGTAAAATTGGATATCTGTAAATTGGCTTTACAACCTTCAGCCAGGCTTTAGGCTTTACTATCAAAACTAGAAGTTTAACTATTGCAACAATTGCCACAACCAAAGCCATCACATCTACAACACTTTCTATCATTTTCACCTCCTTTTAACAATCAAATCCTTATTTCTACTAGAATTTAGAAGTTTATAAGGTTTATCTTGGGTTGTTAATTAGAATATTTCATATGCAAGTAAAATTGTGGTTGGTTCAATTAACACAATTGCTCGCTTCAATGTTAGGTATACAAAAACGAAGTTAGAATTTAATTCTGAGATATATACTCAAAAAACCCCTAAAACCCAAAAAAACCACAAAACCACAAGGTTTAAAAACCCAATTTTGATTCCTTTTAGTATTGTTAAGTTGTAATAGCAACTATGCTAAATCAATCCCTGTAAAAATGCATATTCTCCAGCAAAAACACATCAAAATTAAACCAGAAGAGGCTAGAAAGCTCCTATTAGATTTAAATATTTCTATAAGCCAATTACCAAAAATAAGCGTTGATGATGCTTCTATTCCGCAAGGCTGTCAAGCCGGAGATATAATCAAAATCGAGAGAAAAGAAGAAGCCAACACTTTTTTCTATTTCAGGGCGGTTGTATAAAATGATATTTTCAATAAGTATGCAAAATCAGAAAACTATTAACTCTTATTTGTTAAAAATCAAAACTTTTGAAATTAGGGGGCAAACCAGTAAGAAGTTTAATTAACACAATTGCTCGCTTTTATAACCCCGCGACTAAAAAAGTTTAATATTTAACAATAAAAATAAATTAACCCTTAAATAATAAAAACATAAAATGGCAGAAAAACATTTAATTGTAAAAAAATATTTGAAAGAGCATTCTTTAATAGAATCAAATATTATTTCTTTCAACAACTTCATAGAAGAAAAAATGCAGCAGATTGTAAATGATTTGAATGACTCAATGTCAAATGAAGAAGTTGAAATCAAGCTTGGCAGAATCCGAATTGAAAGGCCAAACATAATAGAAGCAGATGGTTCTGTTGCTCTAATAACTCAAACAGAAGCAAGAATCAGAAATCTAACATATTCAGCCCCTGTTTTCTTAGAACTAAGTGTAAAGCAAGAAGGACAAGTTGAAAGCCATGATGTGGAAATAGGCAGAATTCCAATCATGGTCAAAAGCAAAATCTGCAACACATATGGTCTGTCAAAAGAAGAAATGATCCAACACCAGATCGATCCTAGAGACACAGGCGGATATTTCTTGATTAATGGTAACGAGAGAGTTATGGTTTTAACAGAAGATCTAGCTGCAAACCAGCCTTTTATTGAAAAATCAAAAGGCAAGCTAATGCTGAGATTATTTTCCT
>JAPLYA010000035.1 GCA_026395775.1 Candidatus Pacearchaeota archaeon | reverse complement strand
AACTGATTAGAGCTCCCCTTCAAATCAAAACATACAACGACTTGTCATAGTGTGGCTTTGACCACGAATAGGTGCATGTCGTGATGTTTCACACCACAACAATGTTTAAAAAGTTTAAAAATGTTATTAAAATGAAAGAATTCTCATAGGTTCGTTTTGTAAACTTAAAATTGGTTTCAAGTTTAATTACGCAAATGTTAGGTTTAATGTCAAGTAAACTAAAACAGTTTTATTTTTACCAACTCAAATTTAATCACTCTCGTTCCTTCCCTCTCTTGTAATCTTGTATCCTTGCTTATTCCCAGCTATCCCCAACCAGTTCGTATTTGCCCCACAATCTCCTATTAATTGACACTTGGAAAGTTGCTGTTGAGCCCATTCATCTGATAAACATTCTGAATTATCAGTTGGCTTACTGCCACTTGACCAGAATAATCCTCGCTCTTCATAAGTTACTATACACTGTTGATTTCCAACCCCACAAACTCCCTTTACCTCTCCTTCTTCCCAGAATTTATACCCAGGAGCATGCAAAGGCACACAAGCAAGTATTCTATTTGTGGATTTATTTTCTTGCGTCTTAATATCAGTTATATTCTTTCCTTTATTGCCTTCTAACACCCAGGTGCAATCTCTCTTATCTTGATTTTCACAATCTATCTTTTCAGTCTGGCTTAGACAATCTTGCCATCTATTAGGCCTGCATCCTGCTTGGCTGAAACCATTAATATCATCTTGAATGCAGATTTCTTGTCTAAAATCAGCACAAGGCTCGACTATTTCTTCGCCATTTATGCATAGATGTCTGAAATATCTAGAGCCAACAGAATCTGGATAGCTATCTGTCGAACACCAGGATTCTCCATGCTTTTTAGCTCCATCAGAAGTTGTTTTACAATCTAAATTCACACAAATATTGCTCCCATATTTTGCATTTCCTTTCTTGCAAATACTTCCAAGAAAATAATTACAATTTCCACAGGTTTGGCTGTTTGAGTTTGCCGAGCCAGGACTGCAAGAATCTTCTTTTCTAACTTTCATTCTCCAATAATCTTTATCAGTTATCTTGCTTGCATCATAAATATTAGCCAAGTTGCCGCATGAATCTAGGAAATAAACTTCATCCTTGCCTTCTGCACAGGTTGTCTGTTGAGTAGGCCCGCAGTTAACCCCAAGTTCCTCATTTGAACACAGGTAATCTTTATAGAAAGTCATATTTCCTGTTACTAACCCAGAAGAAACTGTTTTTCCAGATAAGCTATTACATTCCTGTCTCGATGTAAACTTACAAGTTCTAGCCCCATAATCAACTTCATAGACACAGGCCCCTTCATCTGATAATGAAGCTAGAGAAACACAAGATAATTCATTGTTTATTTGAGGGCGAAAGTCAGTCAATAAACCATAGAAACTTGATAGCTTCTTGCATCTAGTTAATGTTACAAAAGCAGCTTGAGTCCCAATAACGCAACAGCCATAGTTGCATTGAGGAATATCACACTGCTTGTCATCCGCCCAGGTTCCATTTTTAACAGAACAAACTTTTTCAGGTGTATTTTCCATGCATATTCCTTCTTGTGAATCATAACAACATCCAAGCTTGCAAAATGAAGTAGCCTCGCATGAAGTCGGAGTCTTCCTATATTCTTGAGAGCATTCAGAGCTAGGAGCATTCTGGCACCAGGCATTATAGGTTGTTCTCTCACAGCAGAATTTTACATCTGTTTCATTTGCAGCAAATGAGAAGTTTATTAAAATTATTAATAAGAATATACTTAAGATTCCAAGTATTAAAATTTTCTTGCTTATTTCTGTTTTCTCTTTATTTAACATTTTTGTTGTTATTAACTAAGCTTCGCTTTTGACAATTTTTTAATTGGGTTGTTGGCTATTTAAACCAATGAACACAATTATTTTTGAGGCGAACAAAATTTTTCTATTTAATCCTTTTATTTATTATATATTTTTCTCCCATTTTCATTTATGCAGTTGGTTTATATGTTTGCCCTATGCCATAGCCAGCAGGCCATGACAAACTTCTTGTTGCAAACATGAATTTTTCTCCTTCACTTGACAAAATATAAATCTTGCTTCCATCACTCTGTTTATATTTTTCAACTTTTATATTTGGATAATAAGCCATATAGGTTGTAATATCACTATCTCCATATCTGGCTTCCCAGTTTAAAATACTTGTGGCGAGCATAATTAAATCATAAATTCGTGTTTTTTCTTCCACAACAAACTTGCTATAGCTTACAGCATTTTCCTTTTCAGCTGTTATTCCTGATACAACAAGTTTCAGCGTGTTCGGTTCTAAACTTAAGGAAACTTCTTCCTTATTTGTTTGAACAGTATATCCTTTATTTTCCAAGTTATCTTTCAAACTTGTTAAGCATTCATTAATTTTAGGAGTAATATTTACAATTAGCTCTCGCTCAACATGCTGTTTTAGCAATGGCTGCTGCATGACACAAGTTTTATAGTATTCATTTGTGTAGCATAAATATTCAATCTGAGTATCTTGATAGGTAATAAAGTTAACAGGACTATTACTCCCTCCTTGTAGGCTTATTCTCGCCAGAGAAGCTTCAATTTCAGGTTGAAGACAATCACTCAATTGAACATTCGGATTTGAACTTGAGAATAAATTCTGAGGAACTTTAAGTGCAAACAGCAATATGACTAGAGCTACAATAACAATAGCAAGAATAATCCAGATAGTTACCTGCCCCTTGCTATTTGCCCCTCTTTTGATCATAATTATCTTAGCTTAAAGAAGTTTATAAATATTCTCTTGTTGGTAAATTATAAACTATTTCAGTATACTTTTTAATTGTGTTTGGTTGGAATTTTGGTTTACAAAGCTTGAACTTCAATTAACACCATTGCTCGCACAATAATTAAGTTTACAAAAACAGTAGTCATCAAAGTATATCCTTTTACAAAAATAGAGGTAGATTTCTGACAAGAATATTCATCAAGCCAGCCAGGCTGGCATATTGGAACACAAGCCCCATAGTTGCAAGAGTTACATTTGTAAGCTTTCATAACACTTACATTATCCTGGCAATAAAACTCAACAAGTGTTTTTTTATCAACACAAGTATCACACATCCAGTCAACCCCATTATTCAAGCAGCCATATCTTTCTGGGAAGTCTCCCCCTGTTCCGGAATCTCTTTCTTTTGTTGGGTCACATTCGATAATTTCAGATGTACTAAAACCATCTTCCAGAGAATAATAAACTAGGTTTTCATCAAATAACTCTTCAGACCAGTCATAATATTCTTTTAAATCAGTTAGCAATCCACTAAGCACAGAATCATTTTTAACCACAATATACAATGTTTCTATTTCTTCATTATAATGAAATAAAATTGCATCATAATTATTTTCCCCCCCGATAAGATTCCTTAATTCAGCATCAACAAAATCAGAGTCTATTGTAGCAATATAGATTGTAAGATTCTTTTTATTAAGATTATCAATAAGCTCTGAACTTTTTATTGTAATATTAAAATAATTTGCAAAATCTTCTATGATACTATAGTTCAAATTTGAATCATAATAAATAAGTTTCTCGCTTTCCATATCTCCCACTTTTTCTAAAAAAGCGTATATTGAATCAAATGAAACAAAATCTCCTCCTGCTGTTTCATAGTAATTCACATTATAGTTAAACCCTGTTGAAAAAGCAATAATGCTAATTAAAAGAATACCCCCAAATCCCATCAATAATATTTTATTTTTCATTTTTATATGGCTCCATTTTCTCTAAGCAAATCGCAATATTTATCTTCATAAAATGCTCCGCCCACAAGTGGAATTGGGACTCGATACTTGAACTTTAGATAATAACTAAAAAGCCCTTTATTCCCCCTTGTTGTAGCTTTAATGGGAATAGTAGCCACCCCGATTAAAAAACTATTAGCAGCATCCATAAGCATGTTAGCTACATCTGCTCCACCAGACTCGCGAGTCATTCTCAAAATAACCCAATCTCCATCAACACACCTATCTTTATTTCCTTTAACTTCTGGATTTCCAGAAGCAACACACGCTCCAACTACACAATTATATTTTTGTAGAGTATCTGATCCTCCTGCATCTTTCCCACAAACACTTTTGCAAGGAGAACTAGAACTGCATTTTGTTTTTGCATCTTGGGGTTTGCATTCCCCTGCCAAGCATGTTCCATATTGTATCTTCCCACTTGCATCTTTTATTTGGCACGAGAGTTTATCATTTGGATAAGGAAGCCAATCTGGAGCGATTAGACCAGTTGCCCCTTGTGTTTTATGGCAATAGACAGCAATACAACTATGGCATTGAGGAGCATCTGTAGTAACCGGTTTGGGCTTTTTTAATGCATTTTTATTTGCATCACATTCTTGTAAACAGTTTCCTGGTTCTTCAGCACAATCCCCCTGATTTTGTTTGCAAGGTTTAATAACTCCTGATTCTTTTTTATTCCCCCCAGGAATCTCTGCTGTTGCTTTAATATTTCTGCCTTTGAGATCACCGACATCAAGCCCCACACTAAGGGGCCCTACTTTTCCATCTTTGACAAATTTTTCTTCTTCAAAAATTTGAGAGTCTTCTGTATTTCCCTCTTCGACAGATTCTTCTCCTGAAAATGGAGAGTCTGCATCAGGATATTTCAAAGGAACTTGAGGGTTTATACGTGTTATTCGTATTTTAACAGGAGTTCCATCTTTACAATTAGGAGCACCGACTCCCACCCCCACTTTGGCGCCTGGTTTAATACACTCAAAGTCAGATAGTGGGCGTACTATAGGGGGTTTTCCTGCGACTGTCTCAACTTCTTTAACTAATGAAACAGTTTCAATCTCACATTTTTTAGCGATTATCTCATAAGATGTTTTTTCAGAATTTGTTATTCCAGGAATACTTGCTTTAAATCTTAAACTTTCTTGCTCAGCTCCAGAAGTTATAATTTTTGCTGTTTCGCTTGCCTCAGCAATTCCTTCGTCATTTTCTAGAAGTCTAATAAAAAATATCTTGTTTATTTTATTAAAATTTATAGTAATTTGTTTACCATTCGCGCACTTTTTAGTTTTTACAACCATTTTTAAATCAGAATCTTCTGGAACTTCAGTTCCAGCTGCTAATTTTTTTCCAATATTATCAGTCCAATATGCCTCGGTAATATGGCATTCGTCAGTTGTGCATTCTCCTTGTCCATCACAAACCCAATTTTCTGGGCATCCACTCTTGCCTCCCTTGGGAACAAAATCTACATTTCCTTTAGTGGTATATCCACATCTATATGTTTCTGCACCAGATACAAGCTGTGTCCAATAACAATAAGTACAAGTCCCACCACAATAATCTTTAGCAGCAAGAGCCCCATTTTTATTGTATTTTAAAGCACAGTTAACTAGCTTTTCCGCATTCTTGCTTTGCCCAGCATAAACAAAACTCAAACAGATAATTAAAAATAAACTTGAAACTAAAACTAGACACAACTCTTTTTTCATATTGACAAGAGTTTTCCCAAGTTTATAAATATTATTGTTGAATTTAGCCCTGCTCCAAAAGCTCAGAGTTCGCTTTTTCCGCAGTTATTTCTCTAAATTATAAACTGAAAAATTTTAGATATGCAGAGAAAATTGGAGTTCATTGGTTTAACACAAATGCTCGCACAATTAAAAAGTAAACTGAAATAGTTTATAATTTACCAACAAAAATTAATAAGTTTTAGCAACAAAACAATTATCAGGCTTATTATCATACAAATCCTTGCACTTAATATAATAAATAGAGTTGTCAAGCCAAACAGCCTCGTGTTCTCTTAATATCCCAGACATTTCTGTTGCATTTTCCCATTCAAAGCTACATCTTGAATTAGAATATCTACATTCAGAATCTTCATCTGTGGCGATTTTCAAATTTCCTGAATTATAAACTCGGGTTATTTTTGGAGCTTGTCTGTCAACTTGCAAGATAACATTAACTTGTGAACTTGCCGTATTCCCAGCAACATCCTGGCAATTAACGAAAATGTTATTATCTCCCTCCCCAATGTTTAGAACTTGAGTATGAATGCTCGAGTCAGTGCTCAAAAAATAATCTTCTATTCCATTAAGTCTCCATTTGCAACTTGCTTTATTATCCACTCCTCCTGAAGTTCTTGCTGTTATTGTTATAGCTAGAGGAGCTACACCAGAAATAATTGTTGAATTAGGACTCAAGCTTGTTATCTTTAATTCTTGAGAATCTTTTAATTCATAAACAAAACTTGTGGTCATAGCATTTCTTTTTGTTGAATTTTCTCCAGTTAGCCATGGCTGATCTTTACATCTAACAAAGAATTTCTTGCTAGACAAAGGGAGAGTAGCATTGCAAGCATAGCTAAATTCATTTTCATCAGGCATTAAATCGCATGAAAAATTGCTAGTCATCTGCTCGAATGTAGCATCAGTCAAACTCCATCTGCACTCTGAAGGCTCATTAATTACAAACAATATTTCTATTCTTGATAAGCCATAGGCAACATAAGCATTATTTCTAGGGATTGTATCCAGAATTCTGGGAATATTATTGTCTTCTCCAGGATCAACACAAAAATCTATTCTCAAAGCATCTTGATTTTTGTTTCCATTTCTATCCTGGCATTTAACATAATAGCTGTAATTATTATCTATTACTTGACCGAGAGCTTCATAATAATGCCCAGGACTTGGATAACTCATATTCAAGAAATGCTCTTTTAAATAGAAATTTTCATCAAATAAACTTGACATGTCTTCATAGCTAGAGTTTGCTTCTATGTCCAGTTTACATTGGGCAAATTCATCTAACTTGACTCCAATTGCATAATTAGTATATGGCTCTAAACATTTCTTGTCATTGCCCGAAATTTCATAGCAACCCTCTTTGCTTGAACAAGTTTTCTTAGTATAGCTAGCATTTATTAGAATTTCTTGCCAAGGAGTCATTACAGGTTTGCTTGTATCATTCTTGCCAATCCACGCACATTTTTCATTTCCAGTTCCTTTATTCAAAAGTTCACAAGCTTGTCCTAGTGATTTACATCTATATTCAGAACACGTTTTCAAATCATGATTACATTTTTCACAATCATTTCCTCCAGCAGGAGGTTGATAAGGCAAGCATGTGAAATGATAATATTTTTTCTTAGTTGGGCAGTCACTTCCGAATAATAATTCTCCAATTTTACCAAACCAAGAAGCAATCCCCCCACCCCCACCACCAGAACTTATCTTGCCTAAAAATGAAGATAAATTTCCAACAGGAGATTCTTTCTGGTAAACAACAACATTTTCTTCTGTAATTTTTTTGACAAATTCTTTCAATGATAATGTGTAATTTGCAACTAGTTTTGGTCCAGGTTTTGTCTTGCTTGAGTTCTCATCTTTCCCAATCCAGGATTTATACCCATCATAGGAAACCTCTTCAACGATATTAACATAAGCCCCACAATCACCCATGCTTGCACAAATTTTATTTGCTTCCTCAAGCCACTTTTCAGTTCCGCATTCACATCCAGAAACACAGCCACATTTTGTTATTTTAGTACAAGTTCCAATATAAGGCAAGTTAGTAGCAATAGAACATGTTTCCTTGCTATTAGAATTATTATTCCAGAAATCTAATCCCCCTGGAAACTTAGGCAAACACATTGGAACAATTGGTGTTTTTTTTAATGTCAATTCATAATAATCACACTGCCCTATTTCACTGCATTTTTTTCTTATGTTATTCCTAGCATCTACTTTTTCTAGTTCAGCAAAAAGAGTTTTAGCTTTTTTAACATCATCACTAGTTCCAGGAGCATATACTTCAGCCGTTACTTTCAAACATTCTCTCCATCTATTATCTTCGCATCTAACTTGTTCTGAGTCTTGAGTTGTCTCAAATGTTTTATTATCAACAATTTTACCACAAACTTCTTGTCTAAAATCATCACAAGGTTCTATTAACACATTTCTATCAACACAACCATATCTCCAATGCCTGCTTCCAACAATATCTGTTTCATTTCCAACACTTCCATCATAAACACACCACGCCTCTCCATTTGCTCTTGTTTTTGTTTTTATAATCTTGCCCAGATTATCAACAACCCAGGGAGCATCTTTACAGCTTAAATCCTGGCATTTAGCTGTTCCTGTTTCAACAGAGCATTTGCTTCCTCTGCTATAATCGCAATTTCCACAATCTGAATTTATATTAGCTAAATTTTTCCCGCAACTTTCTGTTTTATTATAAATTCTATTCCAGTAATCTGCATTATTTAATTTGCTTGCGTCATAAATATTTGCCAAATTACCGCATGAATCAACAAAATAAACTTCATCCTTGCCATCCACGCATCTTGTTTGAGAAGTTTTCTGACAACCAGTGTTCAAACTAGGATTGGTACACAAACTATTATTATAAAAATTTGAAGTCAAACCTGTTAATCTAAAACATTCTGCCTCGGTTACAATTTTACAACCAGCAGAAGTTAAACAAGCTCCTCTCACTTGACTTAATCTTATGCAAGCTTCTTGATTCAAGTTGCTTCTAAAATTAAATTGCAAACCATAATACTGAGATAAATATTGACATCCTTTTTCTGTAACAAATTCAGCTTTTTCTCCTAAAATGCAACAACCTCTTCTGCAATCAAGAATATCACAGCTAGGTTTTTCCTGCCATAAACTTGGGCTAGAACAAGATAATTTTAGAGAGTTAGAAGAACATATTCCTTGATTACCATTATAGCAACATCCAAGCTTGCAGCTAGCAAGATTATCACAGTTAGTCACACTAGTATTTTGACAGCCAGCAACATTATCTTGGCATAATTTTCCAGCATCAAGACAGCAGGCTGCGTTTACATATGGCAGAATAGTTAGTATCCCAAATACTAAAACTAGCAAATAAATAATTTCAACTCTTTTTTCCATTGGTAATAACTAACTTCGTTTTGTATACTTGATTATTGTTTTCATTGGCGGAACAATTAACCAAACCAATCGGCTGTGACTTTCTTGTTTACTGAAAGATTTTTTCTTTTACTTCTTTAATATGTTCTCGCAATAAAGCAAGTGTCTGATTTTGTTCCCAAGTTATCCTTGCACTTGATATAATAAGTTAAGCCAGCTTCCCAGGCCGCATTATGCTCTAGATTATCAGAAGTTTGGAATTGAGTTGCATTTTCCCAGACAAAATTGCAAACTCTCAAGTCATATCTGCATTCTGCAATTTCATTTGTAACTATTTTCAATGTTCCTGAATTGTAAATTCTTGTGATTTTTGGAGGAACATTATCCAAGTCCAGCTTGAAATCCCATTCTTTACTAGCTTGATTACTAGCAACGTCATTACAATTGACAATAACATGATAATCTCCTGCCAGCATCATGCTTAGATAAGATTCGTGAACATTCGAGTTTGTCAGAGCAAAATCATCTTGCCACCCATTCATTTGCCAATTACAAGTTGCTGTTCCATCTGCTCCTCCTCGGGTTTTTACTCTCAAATTAATTGAAATTGGCTCTACTCCTGATTTTATTGTAGAATTTGGTTCAACATCAAATATTTCCAAGTTCGAAGAACTTGGCTTCAACTCGTAAATATAACTCTCTTTCATAATATTTCTTGATCTGTTGCTATCTTCAAGCCAAGGCTGATCCTTGCATTTAATATAGAACTTATTTGTTGAAGATAAATTATTAAAAGTTACAGAACAGCCGGGAGTAAACAAGCTGTATGAACAGGACATATTCTCAGTCATTGCTTCATAATTCAAATTAGCTTTTGAATATCTGCAGTCAGCCGGCTCAGATAAATAAAAAGTAGATTCTTGTTTAGTAGCATTATAAGCAAAATAACTTCCTGTTCTAGGAACAGCTGAATTTATAGCAGGTGGAGTTAAGTCAGGCCCATTTCTAACACAAGTCTTGATAACATATTCCTTCTGATTGAAATTTCCATTTTTATCCTGGCATCTTACATAGAAATTCAAATCACCTTGCTTCTGTGTTAGTTGTAATCTTAATCTAACCGCATCTGTTCCATTTAATCCAAGACTAGAAACAACACTATCTACACTTGGGAAATTAAAAGTAATTGAATGATTATAAGAATACAAATTGCTGTCTCCAAAATAATAATTCATATTTTCGAAATTGGTTGTGCGATTAATAGCCAGCTTGCATTGAGCAGGCTCGTTTGTTAATACCCCAAATACAATCGGCTTAAACTCCTGAACACACTCATTGCTTTCTTGAAGTAATTTGAAACTATCTGCTTGTATATTGCTATATTTGTAACCTTTTGTCACAATCTCTTGCCAAGGGGTTATTGTAGGATACAAGCCATCATCCTCCCCCTTTACACACAGTTCAATTCCTGTCCCCTCATTCAATAGCTCGCAAGTTTGTCCTAAACTAGAACATCTATATCTAGAACAAGGTTTCAAATCATTATTGCATTTCTCACAATCATCCCCACCAGTAGGAGCTTGCCACTGCATGCATTTGAATTCATAAATAGTCTCGCGAGGTGCTTCACTTTGGCCGAACATTAAAGAGAGAATAATTGCTATTACAATTGCCCAAGGTATTGCTGCTACAACAGGTCCAAAAATTCCCAAACCCCCAAATGCAGATTGCCCCAATATTGCCGTCGCCGGGGCATTAGCAACCCCTGCCGCAAATGGCCCAAGAGCGCCAGTAGAAGCTACAGAAACAACAGCAGAAATACTTCCAGTCATACAACCAACAGTATAAGCATCTTGTCCCTTTAATCCGAACATTGTTGCGATTAAAGTTCCGACAGTCGCCCCCGCCAATGCGCCCATTCCTGCAGATGCTGCTCCTGCTAATCCAGAGCCAAGAGGGGTTAATTGAGAAACAGCAGTTGCTTGCCCGCCAACTATCGGCCCAGCTACTTCTGCCCCAGTTGCCGAAGAGCCAACAGCAAAGAGATTCCCAAATGTACCATAAGCATATGTACCCCCCCCACTAAGTGCAGCAGAAAGTAACCCAGCAACAGCCCCCTTTCCAACTTGAGCCATAATCAAAGCAGGAATTGACTTAATAGGCCCGCCTTCTGAAGGATAATCTTCTGCATTTCCCGGAGAAATCATTCCCAATAATTCAGTTAAATTTCCAGGGTCAGCTTTCTGCCCTTTTACAGGCACAGCATTTTTAGCATATTGATTTGCATCAATTTTAACAGAGTTATCAGCAGTATATCCATCATCTGTTGTTTTTCCAGCAATATTAGCATCAGCTCCGCAATCTCCTAAACTAGAACACCAATCATTCATTTGCTGGGTATATTTGATTGTCCCGCAATCACAGCCAGCAACACACTTCCAGCCAGTCATCATGCTTTTAACTTCAATTTTCTTGCATTGGAAACTAGCCTGAGAGCAAGTTCCCCCTTTATCAGTCTCAGAAATATCCTGAGCTTGAAGAACAAATCCTGGTGGATAACTAGGAAGACACTGAACAAAATTATATCCCACTCCAAAATCAAATTGTTTTAAGTAACAATCAGAATTAGCTTTGCATTTATCAATAACCTTATTATAACTAATTTTTTCTCCCGTGCCCTCTGATTCTTTATCAGAACCTCCTCCAAATATGCCCAGAATACTATTGCCTGTTATTCCCGAGGTTTTTTTACTTGAACTTGATGAGCTAGATTTGCTAGAACTATTTCCTGTGCTAGCTAGCTTATTATAATCCAAACATTCTCTCCATCTATTTGGACGACAAGAAGCAAAACTCATGCTTTCTCCATTTCCTTCAACAGAAGATTCAACACACAATCCTTGCCTATAATCCTCGCAAGGCTCTACTTGCACTTTTCCATCTATGCAAGAATATCTCCATTGTCTGCTTCCAACCACATCCTTACCTTGGCCAATTGCAGAATCATAAACACACCAGGATTCTCCATTTTTTCTATCTTGCCCAGAAACAACATTTCCAAATGCATCAACAATATCCGGAGCATTTTTGCAATTCAAGTCAATGCAAACATTTTTCTTTCCTTCTAGAGAGCATTTGCTCCCAAGAAAATAATTGCAATTTCCACAACTCTGACTATTTATATTTCCTGAACTGGGGTTGCAGCTATTATTTTTATCAATAATCTCATTCCAATAGGCAGCATCATTTGCTTTATTGGAATTGTAGATATTAGCAACATTGCCACACGAGTCTAGAAAATAAACTTCATCTTTTCCATCAACACAAGTTGTTTCTGTTGTTCTTGAACAACTTGTGTTTAAACTAGTTGAAGAGCAGAGTTGTCCTTCATTAAAATTGCCTTGCAATTTCAAGCATTCAACTTTACTTAAAAATCTGCAATTATTTGCATTTTCAGCAGAGATAACACAAGCTCCAACAGATTGTTGTCTAGATAAAATAATGCAAGATAGTTCATTATTAGCTTCTTTTTTAAAATCTAGAGCAAATCCATTTACACTTGACAAATACTGGCATCTTTTCTCTGTAACAAAATCAGTGTTACTTCCAAGAATACAACAACCAAGTTGACATTCGGGAGTATTGCAGACAGCATCATCTTTCCATGTTCCTTGTTGCTGTTGACATAATGTTTTAGGAGTATTTCTAGCACAAGTTCCTTGGGTAGAATCAAAGCAACAACCCAGCTTGCACGAAGCTGTTTGTTGGCAGGTTGCAGGCAAACAGGAAACAGAACACTGGCTAGAGCAAGTTTCAGCAGGCAAATCCTGACAACTGACACTTGAGTTTTTTAAAATAGGGCAGCAGTTGAAAACCTGAGCAGCAGAAACCAAATGAATACTGGTTTTTGATAACCATTCAGCAAGAAACTTAGCAAACCAACTTTTTTCTATTTTATTA
>JAPLYA010000063.1 GCA_026395775.1 Candidatus Pacearchaeota archaeon | reverse complement strand
ATTGGAATGGAACTAATTCTACTTTATTTGATTCAAGTTTAAGATTAATGTATAATTTTGATAATCGTTCCAGCTTGGGGGAAAATGACAGCTATCCTGTTAATATTGTTGGGGGAAATGCTCAAATAACTTTTAATTCTGCGAAATATTCTGCTTCTGGGAAATATGGAGGAAGTTATGAATTTAATGGCACAAATTATTTGGAGCTAGATGGAAGTTCACTAGATGGTTTTAGTGATTTAAGTGTTGAACTTTGGGTGAATAGAGAGACTAATTCTGATTGTGTTTATTATGGCTGCACTTTTGCTGGCTATCCTGTTGGAAATAGCGTGTTTTATCCTCCTGTTGAAGGAACATACTGGATTGGAGAATATGATGGCCAGATATGCCTTTATATTGGCGAGAATTATCAATCAACTTGTGTTCCAAGCGGTTGGGTTCAGCAGAATAAATGGCAGCATCTTGTTTTTGTTCACGATAGTGACTTGGATACAGATAAAATATATGTAAATGGAATTGAAAAAGTATCTAAGTCAGGAAGAACAGAAGACCCAGATATAGGCAATTATTATTATGATATTGGTGGAGAAAGGCTTGTGGGAAATATAGATGAAGTTAAGATGTGGAACAGAACCTTATCAAGTGAAGAAGCCAAACAAGAATATTATTCAAATTTATACAAGTATGATTCTAACAAATTTGTCTTTAGTGTTAAGCCTGTTCTTGACAGGGGGAGTTATACTTATCAGGCTTCTATAAAAAATTCATCAAACAGCTTGTTTTCAACTGAATTGAGAGATTTGACTGTTGTTTCGAAGAAAATAGGTTATATTTATGGAGCAGATGGATTGGCTGCAAAAGTTAACAAGAATACAGGGAAGATATATGCTTATATTAAAGATTTAGGCGGGAGATTAAAAGCTGTTGTTGATACAGATACAAATGAGATTGTATGGAAGCAGGAATATTATATGTCTGGAGAGCCTGCAACTCCTCAGGTTGAAGAAACATTTGGGCAGGCTGGATTAAAATATGATTTAGTTACTGGATTGCTGATTGGAAGCAATGTGATGGATCCTGCTGGTGGTGGGGGAATAGGGGCAGATAAACCTTGTGATGGCAGCTGCTGTCTTGATGATTGTCCTGAAAGTGGGAGTGGTTCATATTATACAACTTAAAATAAAAAACAAAAAATGAAAACACAAAATAAAAAAGTTGCTTTTGCATTAATATTAGCTTTTGCCTTGATGATTGGAGTTGTAAGTGCTTATGTTAATAATGCTGACCCAAGTATTGTTGAATCAGGAGGAAGCAGTGTTTATTCAACAAATGTTCCTGGAAGCGGGATTAATTTCCCTATTGCTGTAAGTTATAATCCTGGAATAAAAGTTTTTGATGAGGCTTCGTGGGTTGGTTTAGGATTTAACACAAATAATTTAGCAATAACAAGGAGTGTTGTTGGGGAGATAGATGATTCTGCAAATGGATGGTTGAATGCAGATGAAGGAACAAATCAGGATAATTATTTCTCTCCTTTTGGGAGATTAATTGCAAATGACAGCAAAAGCTTTGGAACACTAAGCTGGAGTTTATTAAAAATAGAGCATGATGATGCTTCTGATGGCATTGTTGAGTGGAATATTACAACAACAGATGGAACAAAATATATTTTTGGAAAAGTTGCCTATACTGCTGCTTATAACTTTTCTGAAAAAGTTAAAGGAAGTGCTACAGAAGGAAATCTTCTTGGAGATGTATCTCAAAACGGGGGAATATCTATTTTAGATTTTATACTAGTCCGCGATTATCTTCTTAATATTACAAACTTAACAGAAGCTCAGAAGGCTTTGGCAGATGTTAATTGTATTCCGGGTGTTGATGAGGATGACAAGAATCAAATTACTCAGATGATTTTATGGAATATTTCAGTATTTCCATTAGAAACAGGATGTTATTGGAGTTTGAATAGTTCCTTGGAAGGTGAAACATATGCATATGCATGGTATTTGACTGAAATTCAGGGATTTGATTATCAAGATAATTTTCCTGCCGGACTTGGAACAGAAGATTATGGAGCTTGGGCTAAGGTTTTGTATAAAGAAGAGAATATGAGCTACAGATTTCCAACTGCTGATTATTTCTACTATAATTGGGAGGAAAATGCAGCAGTAGTAGAGTATTACAAGTATAAAGCTTACGAGTTTGATATTAATTTTGTATATCCTGTTAATATTATAACTAGTTTGTATAATTCTACATTTGTAACAGCAGATGACAGAGATGATGCTAAGGACAAGAATGATAATTCTCCTTTGAGGCTTGACAGTATTGAATTAAGAAGAATTGGCAAGACAGATATTTTAAGCAAGACTTTGTTTGAATATGCTTCTGGTGTTGATGAATTAGCTGATGGCAAGCTAACATTAAAAAGTATAAAAACAATTGGGACTGACTCTGGAGAGCTGCCTGCTACTGAATTTTCCTATGATAATAATCCTGATTTCAGCGAGTATGCTTATGATTTCTGGGGATATTATAACGGAGAAACAGGCAATAATAACACATATTCTGATAATCACGGGACTGATTCATCTAGCTCTGATGCTTGGAGCTTGTCAAGTATAAAGCTTCCTTCTGGTGGCTATGTTAATTATAGTTATGAGTCAAATGAATATGATTATGAACAAGATGATAATATTGGAAATACAAAAGGAGCTGGAATTAGATTAGCAAGTTCAAGTGTTAGTGATGGAGTTGATACAGGATATGGGGCTGAAATAACAACAAATTACTATTATGGAACAGGGGTTGTAAATCATGCTCTTGATAAAGATAACAGAAGAATAATTGATAGTTCAATTGATATGTTTTCAGGAAGTTATGTTGAATATGAAGATATTGGCTCGGAAACAGAGGGCAATGGAAGAACAACAGCTTATTATGTTACTTCTAAGCAAGCCCCTGATTCTGGAATTGATAATAGCTATAAAAGAGGGATTGCTGAAACAAGTGTTATGAAAAATGGGGCTGGAGAAAATCTTTCAACCTCACAGGTTGGCTATAGGGTAATCCCAATCGGTAGTTTTGATAATTCTAGATACCAATCTGGGATTGTTATTGTTGATAATTCAACAAGCGAGATGTATGGCTTAAGCTATACAGCAAATTACGAGTATAATAGCAATTATCTTTTGAATAAAATCAAATATTATGATTTAATCCAAACATATGAATATGGATACGAGTCTGACTGCACAAATTTTGCAAGCGAGAATAGATATGGAATTGTAACTAAATCAAAGACATATGCGGGAAGTGTTTCTGATGCTAATATGAAATATTATTCAAGAATAAATGGCTGTGGCAAGTATATTAACTCCTCTGAAGTGTGGTTGGATGTTGATAGCGATGGCTATGATGCTGGAGATAAATGGATTAAAGCAGAGTACACAAGCTATGACTCATATGGAAATCTTTTAACTTCCAAAGATGCTCTTGGCAATGAATTTAACACAAGATATGATTCTATCTACAATGCCTATCCTGTTTATGGATGGAATCCTGAATATGGCAGTTCTGGGAATCCTAGCTGGAGAGTGGGTTATAATGATTATGGCATGGCTGATAATGTGACTGATGAAAACAGCCAAGTAACTAAATTTTATTATGATGAATTTTGGAGAACTAGCAATATAAGCTTGCCTGGTGATTCTGGGAATATAAATTATGATTATTACTATTCAAGTTCGTTAAGTTCGGGTGATTTGAATAAGCTGGGAGTTAGCTTGAAAACAAACGAATCTGATTATGTAACAAGCGAGGTTTATAGTGATGGCTTGGGAAGAGCAAAAGGAAGCTTGTTGGTAGCAGGAGGAGATTATGAGAATCCGGATGCTGTTAGTTATAATGAATTTAACAGCATTGGAGCTATTTCCGGGGTTACAAGCCCAGAGGCGAGTGAGGGGTTTTATGATCCTATTGGGGGATTGAATATTGGAAAAGCAGAGTATAGCTATATGCAAGAACCATTGATGAGGCCTAGTTTTATTAAAGAGCCTGATAATATTACTTCAAGTTTCAGCTATGGGGCAAGCGGGGATTATCTTTATGCAACTTTGACAGACCAGGATGGATTAACTGTTAGCAGTTATGCTGATAAATATGGCAGAATAGTAAAAACAGTTGACCAACTCGGAGTAGAAAGTCTTTATGAATATGATGCTGTTGGAAATCTAGTTAAGGAAACAGATGCTCTCGGAATAAACAGAACTTATGCTTATGATAATTTAGGGAGATTAACAGAAAGCTGGAATATAAATTCAGGAGCTTTTACAACAAGCTATGATGATAATTCACAAGTTGTCAATGTTAGTGATGAAGCCAGCACTGTCAAGTATTATTATGATAATATTGGAAGGCTAGTAAAAACAGAATCAAATTCAAATAATATTAGTTATAGATATGATGATTATGATATTAACAACACGGGCGAGTTTGTGTATTCTCTTGGGAAGCTGACAAAAGCTGAAGATAAAGCATCAAGAGAGTATTATTTCTATGACAACAAAGGATTGTTAAGAATAGTTAATGTTACTATTTTTGCACAAGGAGCTAGTGACTTGCTTGGGGAAGAGAATTATATTCTTAATTATAGTTATGATTCAGCTGGAAGATTAATTAGTTTTGTTGATATGAATGGGGACGAGCTTGAGTATAAATATAATAAATTCGGGCAGCTTGTTGCAATAGATAGGAACAATGAGATGTTAAGCAATTATAGTTATAGTATTTCTAATGGATTAGGAAAACAATCAATATTATCACTGACTATGGAATGGGTTTATGATAATCTTGGAAGAAAAGCAGGAGCTAAGATGAGCTATCTGGATTATGATTATGTTAAGAATTATATTTATGAGTTTTTGAATACATATTATCCTGATGGGAGGGTTAAAGCTGTATATAATGTCACTTACTTGCCGGCTGAAGAAAATAAAATAATGACTTCTACTTATACTGAAAGAGGGCAGCCAGAAGCTGTAAGTATGCTTGTTGAAGAGGGGTATGGGGAAGAGCGCGCTTTTAAGCGGGTTGATGTTAATTTGACTTACGAGTCTGCTGGGGATAGAATTAAAAAAGTGCTATCTGATATTGAGCATCCTGAGAACTCTTATGATTTCACTTATGCTTATACTCCCGGAACAGACACACTTGTTTCAGACAGCGAGTATAATTATACCTATACTGCAAACGGCTTGAGAGAGGCTACAATTGATGCTGCAACTGGGGATTTAGTCACTGAGTTTGAATATGATAATTTTGGAGACTTGTCTAGAGCTGAAGGATATAAAGTTGAAGATTACAAGAGAGCATCTGGAGTAACATATTATTATCACGATTTAAGAGGGCATACTATGAAGAAAGTTGAGACAAATGTTGTTATTTGCTCAACATGCCAGCCATATAATCAGACTACTGTTTATTATTACAATGGCGATGCTGTAATTGGTGAGAAATCCTGGAGGAATAGTTGATGATGAAAACACAAATGAAAAATACAAATATGATTAAGATTTTCCTAGCATTTTTCATAGTTGGGGTTATGATTTTTGGGATGATTGGGATGGTGAGTGGTGTGAACCTTATCCCTCCCCCCGGGCCAATGGAACAACCCTCTGGACATTATAAAAATATTCAACTCGAATTTCAAAATGAGCGAGGAAATCTCAATCCATTGGATAATAGCCATCCAGGTAATAGCGTGATGAACCCTACTTCTCCATATGTTACACCATTGGATGCTTGGAAAATTGAAGCACATAGGTTAGATAAGATTAACCCTAATTTAAATGTTCTAAAAATCAATATGCCTTGGGAAGATGTGGTAAATATATTTAATTCTATCATTCAGCATGGTGGTGACGCGGATGAAGCGATTACTTATCTTAAAGGTAAGAGTGGTTATTTCGATAAGGTAGATCCTTCAATCAATGAACGGGTCAATGAACTAATGGCGCAGCTTAAATGGGCTTCTTTAGCTTCAAGCGTTCTTGAAGCAGCCAAAAAATTATGTAAAAATTGCAAGGAAAATAATCATGATTTTGGAAGTTCTTATTGTACTGAGTGCCGAATTGATATGGCGGATGTAGAGGCTTATAATTTTTATAAGAATTTATTCGAAAATGTTTTGTTCCCAGCCGGTTCTTATTCTTTACTTAAGGATATCCAAAATTATGGCAATCCGAATAATCCAGCATCAGTAAACTCTCTTTTATATGGTTTTCCGAATTTTATATCAAAAGACTATCCAACCCTACTTGGATGGGAGAAGGGGTATTCAAGAGCCAGAGAAAAAGCACAAAGATGGACATGTTATTTACAAAACCTTCATGATGGGCTAAATCTACTAGATCCTTTATTAAAAGACCCTATCTACTCTAGCGAGTTTTATAATGGGGCAAGATCTTTTTTTAACTCTATTTTTAATAGCCAATAAAAAATTTATTAAATTAAAAAGCAATTAATCCTTATCCAAAATTAGAATTGCCTTTAATGTTTCTCTATATTCTATATTTTCTGGAATTAACTCTGTTGCTCTTTTAATGTAGAATTTTGATTTATCCTTGAGTGACTCTAATACTTTTGGGCTTAAAATAGATTCACAACTTACAACTCTCAACATATATAATCTGCCTAGCATATAATGGGATTCGCCATATTTTGAGTTTCTCTTAGTGAAATCTTCTAGATAATTGATTGCTTCTAATAGGTGTGCATTTTCTAAAAGTAAAGAGGATTGTCTAATAATCGCCTGTTCGTTATGCCCATCACTTCTTATTGCCATAGAAAGTAGCTTCTGTTTTAATTTTGGAATCTTTGTCATTCCTTCTATGTGCATATAATAATCCGAAATTAATTGTTTGGGTTCCAATGGAGAAAGATAGATATTTTCTTCTAAATGTGTCTTGCTAATTGCTAAAGGAAGTCTATCTTCTTTATTCAGTCCTCTCATGGCCCTTGCTTTAAAAAGTTCTATATACTCTTCATTTGTGGCAAAAGCATCTAAAGCCCCACTTTTTATCTGTGGTTTTTTCATTCCTGCTGCTAGAGCGGGATCAAAGTTTAAATCACCAATGCGAACTGCAAAATGTCTTGGGAGGCGAATGCCTTTTACTGGGACTTGCAACTCATGTCCGACTGCAATATAAGCAAAACTTAAGGTGTCACATTTTAATGTTGATTTTTTTGCTAGTCCCTCAGTAAAAGCAATATTTTTTTCATCATATTGTATCCCTGTATTTTCAACAGCGCGAGCTGTTGCCAGGAAGAATGCTCTTGGGTCTCTTGAATCTTTTTCTTTAGCTAGGGCTTGGGATGTATTATTGCAAATATCGACAAGGGTTTTTCTTGCTTTTGCAATTGTTTCCTGGCTTGTTCCAAGATATTCTCTTGATAAATCAAAAAGAGTGTTTACTGTATTTTCTTTGGATATTTCTGTTATAATTCGAGGTTTTGTATCTAATTCTGCTGAGTATGCTTGGGGAGAATACAAGGTTAAACCTACAAGTCCTGTTGCTAAACTTAATAGAAATTTTCTTCTTGATTGCATTCTAGCTCGATAATTAGAGGGTTTTTATTCTTTTTGGTTGAACACTTCTGATAAACTGAAGAGGAATTGGTCTTGGCTCTTGAAATTTTCTGCAATCGGTATCTAGTGGTCCAAATACATAGCTCCCAACAATTCTATCTCTTGAACTTGTCCAGTCTGTTGAAAATAATTCCCAGAAAAATAAACCCACTCTTGCGATAGTATCCCCTAGCTTTAATTCTGCTAAAAAAGGTGTGCCTCTTTGCGGATTCTTAATTCCTGTTTGTAGATATTCAGCCCCATTCTGCAATTTTTCAAATGTCTCTCGAACTGTTTCTCCATCTTCATTTGGCATGTCTTCTAATGTATAAACCTGAAAATTATCCGAAATTAATGGAATGTGTTTTTTTATGTTTCTCTTTTCTATTTCCCTTCCAAATAAGGGCTGTCTTGTTCTATGGTCCTCATAAAAACAAGCATATCTTTGATTTGTATGAGATTTATCATAAAACATAAGCTGAGCTTGTTCGCCGTTTGGACTGCCATTTGAAGCAATTGCTACCATTTCTCCATCTTCTAAATTAGCTAGGCCCGAAATCATGATTTCTCTATCAAAAAGGGATATATAAACCTTTTTATTTATTCACTTTAAAGTAGTAATTTAGCAAGGTTTATAAACCTCTTGGAATTAAAATAATTATGAGAAGAACAAGAAGAAACAAGATGTTAGCTGGAGGGCTTGTATGTATTCTAGCCAGCTTGTGGCCTCTTGGCTCTGGTCTTTACAGGCAGTTTCATCCATTAACTATTGAAGAAAGAAAAGAATGGGCAACTGTTGCTAGAGATAATGAAACAGGAAAAGAGATTTATGATAATGATGTTCTTATGGATGAAGATACAGGAGCAATCCCCTTTGTTTTAGGTGGTTTAGGGCTTGGAGCAGGGCTTGGTTTAATTGTTTATCCTGTATGCCGGGCTTATAAACGAGCTGAGATAAGATTTATACGTCGAGGAAATAATAGAAAATTAGTCCCCTATGATAATTAAATTTTCTTTTTTATCTGTTGAGAAGTAAAGAATAAGCTTCGCTTTTGTAAACTTGGTAATTGTGTGATTAGCTTGAGAACTGTTTTCTTAACCAAAGAAAACCCACAATCCCCAGCTTGAAAGTTCTATTTTTAATAATAATTATTGAGAAGTAAAAAATAACTGATGTTTTGTATAAAGGGCAATTGTGCTTGGCTTAAATAATTGTTCAAGCTCAAGAAAACCCCCGCTTCTTTACTTAAATAGTTTAATTCTTTATCAACTGAGAAGTAAGTGCTAACTTCAATCATAAAGTGTAACAAAAAATGTAACACTTCAGAAAGATTTATAAACTATAATGTATTTTAGAAAATACAAAATAATGACTATTTGTCTCATATAAAAGATGAATCACAAGGAAATTATAGCAAATTGGAAGGAATTCAAAATTCCTGCTCTTTTTAGTAGAAACCACAATATAGATTTAGAATCTGATTTTATAATTACAATATCTGGCCCTAGGAGAGCAGGAAAGACATTTGTTTGTTTTCAGATAATTGACGAGATTATAAAAAAAGGAACCCCAAAAGAAAATATTCTCTATATAAATTTTGAGGATAATAAGCTTATTGGAGCAGATTCTGATGATTTAGAAAAACTTTTAGAAGCCTATTTTGAACTTTATAATGTAGATAAAGACAAAAAAATATATCTGTTTTTTGATGAAATACAAACAGTAAAAAATTGGGATTCGTGGATTAGAAAGATTTACGACACAAACAAGAAAATAAAGCTTGTTTTAACTGGTTCAAGCTCCAAACTATTGAGCAAGGAGATATCAACTGTATTAAGGGGAAGAGTTTTAAATAAAGAAATATTTCCTCTAAGTTTTAAGGAGATTGTTTCATGGAAAGGATTGAAATATGATATTAA
>JAPLYA010000129.1 GCA_026395775.1 Candidatus Pacearchaeota archaeon | reverse complement strand
TTTATTGCTTTTACAAAAAGGACATTTCATATTATCACCTCCTCGTATAGAAAGAGGAGATAATTGTATATAAATCTATCTGACGATAACTATACAGTATCTGATAATCAAAATAATAAAAAATCCTATATGGAAGTATCCAATACTTGGGGCGCTGATTTCAGAAATTTTAATTGGATATCTAAGATATTTTATTAATTTTATATATTATCCTATCTCTGGTGTGGCTGCTGATTTAGTAATAAAAAGTAGTTTATTTCCTTATATAAGTGCATATCCTATATATTTTCTAATCGGCATACCATGCACATTTATAACCAGATGTTCTGGAGAAGAATGTATGGGTTGCATACTCTTCTATCCTCTGCCCCTTATATTATTCAGTCTACTTGGATTGCTGGTTGGTTTAATCTTGAAAAAGAAAAATAATGCTACCGAAGATAATTCTATCAAGTAGACATAAGAAGAAAATAAAGAAAAAAAATAAAAAAATATTTCTAGATTCCAACTGTTGTTGTTGAAGCTAAGGGTTCAATTGGTGCTGGCACGAGCGTACTTGTACCTTTCTTGCCAACTGGAACTAAAATCATAGCCCCATTAGACTCTATAAACAGAACTGCGGGATTATTCGCATTATATATGCTGCTAGTAACCTGATTGTTGTCTATTTTATATGCTGAGAATATATCTCGCACATATCCTAGAGCAATCGAGTTTCCATTTGCTAGCCCTATCTTTGGTGCAATTGTTTTCTCTGTTCCAACATTTGCTCCTGAAGCTGAAGCTCTTGCTCCTGCTCCCCAAACCATCTTGACTGTTGATAAAGCTCTATCGGCCCTATTTATATTTATAGAGGCCCAGTATTCTCCGCCGCCAATTGTCTGAGCAGATTCTGTGTAATTCTTGTATCCTGTTATAAACCTGAATGTTTCTCCTGAAACTATATCATCTACTTGGATATTGTCTGTTGAAGAAGTTCCTGTTGGTAAACTCTTGACTTGCAAGATTCTACCTTCATTATTGCTATTTACAACAATATACTCGTTTACATATGCTGCTTCTCCTTCAACAACATGTATCGTGTTGTTATTTGCATTTGCTAGTCTTATTAAATTCAATTTGGAATCCCCTGTTCCATCTGTATCGTGTGCAAAAACTATTCTCTTGCTTGAACTTGGGTTTAATTCTGAAGTAAATTCAACAAATACATTAGCAGAGTTGTCGCCATCTAAAACTATTGCATCCCCGTTATATTTTATAACCACTTTATTTCCTGTCCCTACTGAAGTATCATAAAATATTGTTGCTCCATTTTTATCTTTACTATTTCTCTGATTGCTATTAGCAGGATTAAACTTAAAGGTTATTGGCAACAAAGTTACCATCCCTGGAGTTGGAGGCGCAGGCGGGGTTGTTACTCCCCATATATGGTTATCAATTTTCTTATCAACCGCACTTATTTTTGTGTCTAAGGTGTTAAGCTTAGAATCAACTTCGGCTTTTGTATAAACCTCTGTGCCTCTTGTTACAGAAGAAACTTTTATCACATTTCCAGTGATATTAGCAGTTATCAAACTCGCTAGAACTGCTACAACTATTACAACAATAACTATTGATATCCACTCTTTTGTTTTCATTTTTTACCTCCTTTCACTGCTTACTACTAATTATCGTAATTTTTAATGGGGATATATATATAGTTTTCTGTTTTGTTAGTAAATATTGAACTCTTTCAGAAGTAAATACTAAGCTATTTTTGTAAACTTAACGAGGGTTGAGATTGGGGGGCAATTGAAATCCAAATTTACTTTTAAATTTTAGCCTTTTATAAACAAAAAAGCCAATTAATGCTAGAACAACTACAATTATCACAATATATAACCAGGTTGATGAACCTGAAGAAGCAACTTGGCAATAACCTAGACAACACAGCCCGTCTATTGTTAGCTTTTCTGGCAGGGAACAGGACTCTGTTGCAAGACAGATTCTTCCATTTAAACTTGAACAAGTCTCTGTTTGCTGATAAACTTGAGGGGTGTCATTAACTATCTGTTGGAATATCTCCTTGGATTCTGTAACTTGGATTAAAAGAAAAGTTTCAATTGTATCATTATCCGACTCGGCTGTTATTGTTACATTCTTAGACTCGTCAAGAGTCATTGTTAGATTTATTGCAATAATTTCTCCTGATGGCAACAAACTTACTCTGGTTGGAGCAAGAGTAATTGATTCCGAACTTGAGTATAATTCTAGATTCTGAATATCTTCATCTCCTGTGTTAATTATATATATTTCGTATAATAATGGAGAATCTTTCAAAACAGTTAGATTTATGAATGATTTTGTGAATTTGAAGAATTTTGTTTTTGGGGCTTGGGACTCGTTTTTGAATATTGCCACAGGAATACTATAACTTGTATCCCCTCCTGAAACTGTCAAAAATTCAAGAGAAGAATTTTTTCCGACTGGAAAAGTTAGGGTTTTCTCTTCACCGATTATCAGAGAATACTGATTTGTAGTTCCTAGAAAACTAGTTGAGACTGCTGTTGGCTTGTCATAATTTTGTATGTTTATCTTGAAATCATCATTAGTTATAACCCATCCAGGGTTGACTGAGAAAGCTGAGATATTTCCTTTTACTAGAAAGTTATAAACTAAGTCTCGAGTCACTTCCTGACCTTGCTCTATAAACTTGGCTTGAAGTAACTTGAGTGTGAGGTTTTTTTCTTCAAATGGCAAAAGTGCATATAGATAATAGCTGTCTTGGATTTTGGCTAGGTCATAAACTAGTGGAGTGTAGGCTCTGCCTGAATAGAACAAGATATTTTCTGTTTTCAATTCTGTCAAGCCAGAAAAGCTGGCTATGAGTGTTTCTCCTGTTCTGTATTCTGATTTTAAAGTTGAGCCAATTGCTGATACACTTGCAATTAAAGATAAAAATAATAAAAATATCACAGCTTTTTTCATCTCAAGTTTAAGAAAGAGGGATTAATAAATCTTACTTGCTCATTTCTCTAAGCTTTTTCAATGTTGCTTCTAACTCTGAATCTGTTTTTGATTTTGGAGCTGGTGGCCTGGCTGCTGGTCTAGCTTGTGCTGGTTGAGGTCTGACTGGAGGTCGAGGCATCATTGGCCTTAAAGCAGAGTATGGAGGAAATCCTGGGCGAGTTTGAGTAACTTTTGACTCACCTATTTTATGTTTTCTATTAAACCACCATACTTGAATTCTTTTTCTGAATATGATTGCTAGTGCAACTAGAATAATTAAAATTACTAAAATCCAAATCCACCATGAACTGCCTGAGGGAGTTGAAGTTGAAGGCTTGCAGCAGGTTTTTCCAGAACCACAAGCTAAGGAAGAGGTTTCTTCTCCATCTAAGCAAGAAGATCTACAACTGTAGCTGTTTTGCTCACATTCTGGGGTTGTAACAGGCTCTTCGCAAGTTCCAACACAGCAATAGTTTGTGTTAGAAGCTGAAACTTCTGCTACTGAACATTCTTTCCCAGAGGAACAAATAATTCCTGATTTTTCTTGACAGGTTTTTTCTGCAACTTGCTTGTCACAGCAAACTTGAACACCTGAACATAAAAAGTTTTTTAAAATATTTCCGCCTGCATCATAACATTCGCCAGAGGACATGCAATAACCTGTTCCGCTGCAACTTGCAGTTTCAGTAACTGTTGCTGCTGTTCTTGGCCAGCCGCCCCAGATTAAAGCAGCTGTATCCCGAATATTTCCTGAATTCCAGCAACCATCTGTTCCTTGATTTTGAGCCAGCCAATTCTTAGCTTTTGTTTCTGGAGCATCAGAAATAGCTAATAAAGCTAAGGCTGTATCATAAAACTTCTGATCTGAACCAAGATCCCAGTAACCTTGTGATTTCTGTTGCGATAAAGTATTTGCTAAATATTCATTTGAATTTGTGATAAAATAAAGTAAGGAGTATGAAGAATATTTTGTATTATCAGAGGCATATGATATTAGATAAGGCAAATAAGGTTTTATTTCTACTCCTGCTTTTTGCAAAGCAAGAACAGCTAGCAAGGTGTCTTCATAGCTGCAAGAAGATATTCCAAGACACAACGAGGAAACTTTGTGGTTTGTTGTTCCTCCGGATGTTGAAGACTGAACATCAGAAGAAATATACCATATGTTGCTGGAAGGTCTCTTATACAATAATGTTGAAATAAAACTTTGATCACATGAAATTGTAAACTCTGTGTTTATGCAATTAGAATTTATTCTCAACCAATAGTTGTCATAGGCTAGAGCTAGACAATTTCCAGGACTTCCTGAAATTTTTTTATTTTCTGCTATTGAAATTGTATAATCATTTGAATCATAGGATATTGTGCAGCTAGTTGCTGAACTCGAGTCAATCTCTAAGTACCATTCTAAATCAGTTGTTCTGTTATGGCTAGAAATCCATGATTCAAGATTGTCTGTGTTCTCTCCTATACTTGATAAAGCTAATAGAGCTAGAGAAGTATCTTTTATATTGCACGAAGAAGAAGGTAAGCAGCCGAGACTTGAAGTTTTTGATTTTAGGGCAGATCTGCAGGCAGATTGAACAGAAGATTCATGGCCCATTGCCAATAGAGAGAAAGATAATTGCTCTACACTATCGGAATTCCCACAGTTGTTTCCTAGTTTGCTTTCCAAACAAGCAATTGCTTTTTCATCTGTTTCATTCGCAGCAGCAGAAACTAAAGTTAAGGATATTAAGAATAGGAATAATATTAATACTGCACCAATCTTTTTCATGTTATTATAAGAAATGAGCTATTTAAAAATCCTTCGGCTATTCTTGCTGGCAGATTGTCTTTATCGTGCTTTTTCTTAAGAGAATGCTGTTTGCCCATTTTGCATAAGCCTGCCAACCCTGAAAGCTTTCAAGAAGTTTTTTAAAAGTCAATTTTAATTCTTTATATTCTCTAATCCGATTCCGCATTTTTATTATATTCCTTTTCCTTAATAACTTAAAATGCCGAAAACAGCGAAAGCCGACAAAATCAACTCCTTGAAAAAGTGAAATAATCCTAGATTTTTCTGGATGCAACTCAAGCTTTAATTTTTCTCTTAAAAATTTATCAATTTCTTGCTTCCACAATTCTAGTTGCTCTTTTGACTTGTGAAGAATAACAAAATCATCTACATATTTAATATAAGCTTTAATTTTTAACTCGTGCTTAATAAAAAAATCAAGCTCATGAAGATAGATATTTGCGAAAAACTGGCTTGTTAAATTTCCTAGAGGCATGCCTTTATTTTCTTGATTTTTTCCATTTTCAAGAATTTTTTCAATAAGCCAAATGGTTCGCTTATCGTTTAACTTTCTTTTTATTAACTCAATTAAGATTTTATGATTAACTTCTTGAAAATAATGTTTTATATCTGCTTTAAGGACAAAGCAGGATTTTGAATTATTTTTTGTGACTTTCCTTAAAAAATGATAAAATCTTTTTACTGCAAAAAGATTTCCCTTTCCAATTCTATTTGCACAAGAATCATAAATAAAAGATTTGTCAAAGAGAGGTTCAATTATGTTGCAAATAGCATGATGAACGATTCTGTCTCTGAAATCCGCTTTGGATATTTTGCGAGTTTTTGGGTCGCGGAGAATAAAAGTTTTTAAAAGTTTTGGATAATATGTTTGAGATTTTATTTCTTCCTGCAGTTTTAGCAAGTTGCCCAATGTATCTTTTTCAAATTCTTTAACATAATGCTTCTTAGTCTTGTGTTTTCTTGCTTTTCTCCAAGCAAGAATTAAATTGCTTAAATTACAAATTTGCTCGTAAAAATTTTGTGAATTCATAAATATCTGTCTTGGGTTTAGGGCTATTCCGAGCACTCGGTTGTTGTAGTTCAAGTTCCTGTTGTTGCCATTGAAGTCAGAATCGTTGTCAACACCATAAAACCACCGAAGCTTGTAGCTAATTTACCGTTGCATCACTGAAGTTTCTCGCAAGAAACATCTGTACTTCATGGCTTAAAATTAAATCAAATATGCGCTGACAGATTAGCGTGTAGTCCTTTTATATCATGGGCATTGCCTCAATAAACCAGGACAAAAAAGAATAAAATAAGAGTTTATAAAATAATGCTTATTTTTCTGCGCCCGCGCCTTCGGCGCTATCTGATACCCCGAGCACCCGGTAGTCGTAGGTCAAGTCCCTGCCGTCGCCACGGAAGTCAGAATCGTGGTCAACACCATAAAACCACAACTGGTTTGCATGATTCCCAACTTGTGAAGTATATGGCTTTCCATCCAAATAAATTGTTATTGCTTGGGGTTTTGTACGAGCGTCTTTAATCCAGAATCCCGCCTCTCTTGCTCTTGCGCTTTTTGCTGCATCATCCCCCTTTCCACCAAATAAAATTAAAGCATATTCATTATCACCAAATCTCGAGCAAGGAATTACTAAATTGCCACTTTCATCTAAATCACTTGCTTTAATCTCTAAACCTTCTGCGACTGCCTTATCTATCCCTTCTTGGGTTGCGTCTTCTAAACAATATTCTTTGCCACTTTTATGTGCTTTAGTTGCTTCTACTGGATGCATATAAGGTAATCCTGTTGGAAGCAAAACATCAGGGCTTCCTTTTCTATATAAAACTCCTTCTTTAACCCAATGTCCATTTTTAAAAATATCCTCTTCTGGGCCTCTTTCTTCTCTAGCTAGCTGGGCGATATGTGCACTAGGAACTCTAAATTTCCCTCCTTCTTGGCTTTCTATAAAAGCTTTTCCGGAATCAAAAGGACCTGTAACATGCGCAACTACAAATCTTCTGGGCTTGTCAACATAAGGACTTGATAATCCTTGTTTTTGTAAACTTAAATCATCCATCATGTTTTTGTGATAAATCCTATCTTTTTAAATCTTTCTGTCGTTATAACTATAAAAGAGTAACTAGTTTCGGATTTTTGTTGGTAAAAGAGAAACTATTTTTGTAAACTTGACTTCTATGATTGGCTTGAGAACAATTTTTCGAGCGCTCGGTAAACAATTAAAAGTAAACAAAACAAAATTGGTACTTAACAACAAAATTTAATCTTCATCATAACACTCTTTTCTGAAACTGCAATTCTGGCATTTGTTGAAGTTGCTTGGAAGACTTGGCTCGGCTAAATTTCGAATTTTTTCAGCTAGCTCAAGAACTTTATTTTTTAGATTGTTATCAAGAATAACTTCTTGGGATTGACTGGCTGTTTCTACTATTCCCAGATTAACCGGCTTCGAAAATTCCTGCTCTAGTAATAGAGCATAGGCTGCTAGCTGGATTTTATCTGACTCGTAGATTTCTTCTCGAGTCTTAAGTTCGTAAGGGATAATTTCATCTTGCAACTTAACACGGTCAACTCTGCCTTTCAGACCTAGCTCGCTAGAGATAATTTCAAATTCACTCAAATATTTTGGCTTGAGATTTCTCCATAATTCTTTGCCAAGAAAACCTTGTTCTAGTGATTGAGAGATTGACTCAATTCTTAATTTTATTTCTGGCTCTGATATTTTAAGTATTTGTTTCAGAAAGTCTTGCTCGTTTATTCCAAAAGATTTTGCTTGGTTATCATAATTAACCAAAACTTCTTTTGCTATCTCTAGCAAGTTGTTTTGATATAACTTCTTGATTTCCTCTTGTTTTATTTTTTGATTTATGCTTGAAACAATAATTGATTCGTTTTTATTGAATATATCGAATGCTTTGTGTTTTAAAAAACCAGAGATCATTTTTTGAGTTGGTGGTTCTTTGAAACCTTGAAGCTTGAACCAAAGTTTTCTTGGGCAATACATGTAGCCAGTTATATCTGTTATGCTGATTAGTTTTTTCATTTTACCTATATATTAAATATTCTGTTGTGCATCCCGGATAGCTCGTTTCCATCCAATCTCTTAAAGCATTCATTGCCTTGTCATCCAGACATTCTCCACAACTTCCTGGTTTTTCAAAATCATCTCCACAAGCCCTACACATTTCCAGGGTTGTTTTATAAGGAGCTTTTGTTTCTGGTTCAAGTTTCTTCATTTTAATTCTTGTTACCCAGAGTTAATATAATTTTGGGTTTGATAAAAATAAAACTATTTCAGTCGCAGAGTTGAAAACAATTTGCACTTCCAAATAATAGTGAGATAGTGAAATGCGGATTGTTTTGTGGGTGTTCAGATTTTTTTGAATTCCATTTTCAAACCGATCACACAATTAACAAGTTTACAAAACGAAGTTAGTTATTAACTCTTGCTATTTCTTCTGGATTTAATTATAGAATAATTAACGGGGTTTTTTATCTTGGAACAGAGATTGTCGGGATTGCAGACAGCAATCCCTTTATACCAATCTCCTGAACAGTTTGGAGGAAGCCTTTTATTTTGTCTTTGGCTCCAGGCTAGCTGACTAGAGACATATCCTTGTTTTAGCTCTGGCTTGTTTAATTTATTCCAGGCTTCAATTTTTTCTTCAATTTCTTCAAACTCTAAACCCAGACTTCTAAAATAATTAATTAAAATAAACAAAGCCCGTTTTCTCCCATCTTTTAATCCCAGCATTATTGCTGCAATGCAGGGAGGATAAACAATGCTTGATTTGTCAAGCTTGACTTGTTGAAAATTTTTGTTTGATTTTGGTTTTTCTTTCTGCTGCTTAAACCAGTCTAAAGCTGAAACTAGCAGCTCGCGAGCTTCTTCTGGTTCTGCTTCTGGATAAAAATTCTTGACCTGAGCTTTTAGAGGGTTTGCTTCAGTTGGCTGAAAACTTTCTACTTGAGATTTATCTATAACAACAGAAGCTAGGCCTTTTTCATGAAGTGAATAGGGAGCCCTAAACAAGTGCCTTGAAGAAACTAGAACAAGATCTGGGATAACTTTTTTTGCTTCTTCTAAATCTTTTACGTATTCTTCTTTAATAGTAAGTTTTGTTATTTTCTCAACTAGCTTTGAATTGATTAGTTGTTGAAGATAAGAGGTAATTATTCTGGGCCATTCGGGGAACATGTCTTTTGCTTGGATGCCATTTATTTCTTTGGGAAAGGCTTTCCAGGGAACAATTATATGCATGCCTTTTCCTCCTGAATTGTGCAACAAGACAGGATATTCATTTCCAAAGAAGGACTCTGTTTCTTCTACAGAAACATCATAAACTTTAGCCCCACCAATCTTTTTAATGGTTTTTATTTTCACAACCCCGATTTCTGAATTAAATAAAGATTCATAATTTTCAATTATTTTTTTTGCTTCTTCACTAAACTCCGTGGATTTATAATCTCTGAACCATTCTACTACTTTTTTTATCCTTTCCAGATTCGCTCTTGGTTTTTTTAAAGTTGACTCTTCTTTTCTCTGCTGCTTAAATTTTTTTGGTTTTATTTGGGAATAAATTTTTCTCAAAATGCCTATTGGAAAAGTCCTCTCTCTTGGGTAAGGAGAAAATTTATTTTTTCCTTTGAAGAATTCTTCCAGAGGAATTTCTGATTTCGGGATTTTTATTAGATAAACAAAGCTTCCTTTAAAAAAAGTTCCCTGCGGGAGTGTGTGGGGTTTATTCTGTTCTGTAGACAAAGAGCAAGAGATTCCATTTAACTTACACAACCATACAAGTTCTCTTATTAATTGGGGGCAAACAGACTTTATTACAACTTCATACTTATCTAGCTTATAGCCATCCCCTCGGATATACCCGAGAAAAAGCTCTAAAAACAACTCTTTTGAACACCCCCACACAAAATCTGGTAAATGCTTCCCCTTACTTTTACCACAAAAATTTTCAAAAAAGCTTGCCCACTCTTTTGAATGGATTAGAAGCTGGGTTGAGCCTGTGTTTGGGTGCCTTATTGAAGGTATTTTATTAGTTATCTTTGTTAACAATTTACTGCAATCTTCAATATACTCTTTTTCATTTTGATTAAATGTAAATCCTACTTGATTAATAGTATTAGTAATATGCCCTTCAGAAAGATAGTAACCAATTAATCTCATTAAATCTTTTGTTAACTCCACTTTATTTGTAATATTTTTCTTGGAATTTTGATTCGATCCAAACTCAAAAGTGTTTTCTATATCTGTTTCCTTACTTTTTGCGAGTATGCTGTTTGAGTTAAAAGTTACTAAAAAATCTCCTGGTTTAATATCTGAAACCTTCTTCTCTTTTATTTCTGCATTTTCAAAAACAAAAACTGAATGATGGGCTGTTGCTTTTAGAGGTATTTTGCTGTTCTCGTGGCTTATTTCATATAGTTCATCCTCGTGTTCTAAATAATCATAAATTTTAGAGAATTTTAGCTTTTTTGCCTTATCAATAGATAAAACACTCAATTTTTCTCCTTTTTTAATTAAATTTATTGCTTCTTGAATTTGTAAAAGCGATATTTTTTCTCTATTTTTTACCAAAATGGGGGTTTCTCCAGAAACACTAAACTTGACTCCTAGATTCTTGACCCCGTGAAATTCTAAAGCTTGAATAATTAAGCTTGCTGCAATCTTGCTGTAGTCTAGATATTTAGAATCAATATCTATCAATAAATCCCAGCCTGTTCTTAGTTCTTTTAGTTCTTCTAGCTTGAGTTCTGTTGAAAGTTTTAAGGGATCTTCCCAGAATTCTTGAGAACAATGGAAACTAGTGAATCCTTTCTTAACTTGCTGCATTATGTCAGAGGGATATTCTAAAGTATCGGGGCGTTTAGAAAAAGCATCTTCGTGCCTTGCAATAGTCTCTCTATTCTTACAGAAATTAAAAATTGCATCTTGGACATCTTTTCTTGAATAGTAGATAAAAGCTATGTTCCCTATATCCCCTTTTGCCATAATCCTTCATATTGGGGGGTTTTAAATAATTAGCTATTCTTGAGTATAATAATTGTTAAAAAGAAAAATTCCTTGATATGCAAGGAAAATTGTGTTTATTGGTTTAAAGAATAAATCACCCACAATTGGTAAACAAAACGAAGTTAGTTATTAATTCTGAAAATTTAAAAGCTTATTCTCCAGTATAATAAAGCTTTTAAACTGGGGTTGGATTTTTTAGGGATGATCTTAAAACTAGAAAATCCTAGAATCTTGGCAGATGTGGTTTCTATTATTTCAGAACTTGTAACCGAGGTTAAAATAAGAGTTGATAAGCTGGGATTAAAGATAATTGCAATTGACCCTGCTAATGTTGCGCTAGTTAGCTTTTTACTGCCTTCATCAAGCTTCTCAAATTTTGAGGTTACAGAAGAAGTTCTTGGAATAAGCCTGGATTCTTTAAAGAGTGTTTTGAAAAGATGTGGGATAGGTTCAAGCTTAGTTTTGCAAAGTGAGGATAATGTTCTCAAAATAGAGATTCAAGATAAAATAAAAAGAAGCTTTACCCTGGCTTTAATTAATATAGATACAGAAGAAAAAACAATGCCTGTTTTAGACTTCACTTGTAAGGTTGAGATTCCAAGTTTGGATTTGTTAGAGGCTGTTGAAGACTGTTCGATTGTAGCTGATTCGTGCAGTTTTTCTATTAAAGATAGCAAATTTGTTATTGAAGCTAAAGGATTAAATTCTGCAAAATCAGAATTTTCAGGAGATGAAGCAAAGATAGAAGGAGATAAAGGCAAGGCTAAGTATTCAATAGAGTATTTGAATAAGTTTTGCAGGGCTTGCAAGCTTTCAGAAAAAGCTACTATAAATTTCTCAGATGATTATCCATTAAAGCTAGAGTTCTCAAGCAAAGATTTTGGCTTGGCTTTTGTTCTTGCACCTAGAGTTGAGAACGATGATTAGGAGTTAAGTAACTTAAAATTAGATTAGAACTACTAATCCGAGCAGAAGACTGACGCGAGAGAAAAGGTTAGATAAAATTTACGAGTGGCAGTCTGAGCAGGGGACTAGGGGTTAAGTTTATTTTTATTATTCTAAGGATACTGTATACTAATCATCAGTTTCCTTATTAGCCAAATATCTCACCAATTCTAACAGCTTGTTTCTTTTCAGTTTCAGATTTATCCCAGCCATTTCTGCTGGTGTTTTTCCTTTCAATTGCTGATTTGGGTTCACAA
>JAPLYA010000059.1 GCA_026395775.1 Candidatus Pacearchaeota archaeon | reverse complement strand
AATCAGGCTCTAAAATTTTCCAATGGAAATAAAGGTTTTTAGGCAAAAAACAGGCTAATTCCATAACATCTTTACATACAATTTTACTCACAGAATTACATACCTCTTTACACTTAATAGCCCCTGCCTGAGTCGAACAGGACATCGACCTTATGGGGGTCGTGTGCTACCGCTACACCACAGGGCTATGCATCAAGACCAGTAATTCCACCATGCCTTGATGTGAAAATAAGCAAAAACTAAGCTATTTGTGATATCAGAAAGTAATTTTTTAGCCATTTTGTTTTTCAGCAGAACCTATATCTCGATGGTTGCTATAACCACATTTTTTGCACTTAATTATTTGAATGTAGCGCCCATCTTCAAGAAGAATGTTCCCCGCAATCCTCGAGGAATTACAATGGGGGCAGTGTTTTAGCACATTCATGGACTTAACAAAGTTTTTCATGCTTATAAACCTTACTCGGAGTTCCTGCTTACAATAAAATTTATTATTTTGAAAATTATTGTAAAGGCTAAGAGAGTGAAGTAAAGAGCATAAAGTTTATCAGAAGCCCCTAACTCTGATAGAATAAAATAAAAGAAGAGCCAATAAACAATGTCATTAGCCCAACTTAAAATAAAAATTGTGCTTCCTAACAGGCTTACCATTTTAGATGCTACTATTCCCCGCTAATTCAGGGCATATCATCGTAGGATTAAAGCTGTAATTTCCGCATGATAAACTGCAGTCAGGACACTTAGGAATTACTGGCGGTTCGGGGCATTTAGGTATTTCAGCGCAGACATTTGTGTTATTAACACTCACTTCTGTTTTGAAATGATCAGTATATCCTAAATAACCAAACCATCCTATCCCTGCAATTATTGTTAATACAAAGAAAACTATCAGAAAGTTATGCCATGTTTTGCTATAAACTTCCTGCCCATTTCCAGGATCAACAACTCTTTTAGTAGAGCCTGTTTCCTTTAAAACCTCATTTGATTTTTCCGCCCACTTATCCTCGACTATTTGCTTTTCTTCCTGTGGCGCTTCAGCGTTACGCTTTAGAGGTTTCTGTAACGGCACAGCGATATGCTCCTCTTCTTCTCTCTGTTTAAAAGCAGGTCTGTAATATCCTTCAACTTGCTTGTTAAAAGGGTTTTCTTCTTTTTCAGGTTTTACTGCCATCTTTTTTCACCCCCATTTTTTTTAATTCTTCTTTAGTTAGAGGATGTATTCCCATTCTTTTTCTTACTCTTTCAATTTCTTTTTTAGTGCCTATACTGGAAGCAATAGCCCCAACAAATTTTATAAAATCCTTTTCAGTTTGGCATTGCATCATCTTGAAAATTATAGAATCTCTTGCCTGTTGCCATGTGTAATCCCCGATAATCATAGCTTCATTCTTTTCCATTTTTCAACCCCCTATTAAGCTCTTCTAATTTTTCTTCTATTTCTTTTAAGCATCCTGCAGTAAAGAAAGTTTCTAAGTCAGGATTGAATACATATTGAGTATGGACTTTCCATTCTTTTAAACTGATATTTCCTAAGTATTCTCCTTTGTGATTAGAAACTTCAAAGCCATCAAATCTTATAAATTTCATTTTGTCCTCCACATCTTGTCAACATCATTGAGGAGATCCTGCGCAGACTTACCCTTCGGCTTTATTCCTTTCAACATTTCTTTTAGCTTAAACATCTCAGCAGGGCTTAAATCACATGAGTCATCAAAATTTATTTCAGGATGCTCTTCCATATACATGGCTATGCTTAAAGGATTGTCATCTAAAATAACAACATTAGCAGGTTTCTTGCCCCTTGTAACGCTTTTAAGATAATTTTCACGAACCTCGTCTTCCACATAAATTAAAAGAGGATATTCTAATTCTTTTTGCATAGTATTCTCCCTCCCTTCTTTAAATTTTCTTCAATAGTCAGCCACTGATGATTTTCAGGCGCAAA
>JAPLYA010000108.1 GCA_026395775.1 Candidatus Pacearchaeota archaeon | reverse complement strand
AGTGTCCCAAAATTATCACGAAATATGTAAATGCCCTGCCGGACATTAGATTACAGAAAAGGGATAATTTATCTTTTTATAAACCTCACTTTGACAGTTGAGTAAATAATTAAAGATAATTCTACAACCGAAAAATAAATGTAGGGGTTCTTGTTTTGAATTTTATGAATCAAACAAAACTCAAACCCCTTTATGAAATAAATCCAACAAATAATATAAGCTTTCCTATTGGAACAATTTTGAGTGTTCAAAATTGTTATGAAAAATTAGATTTCTTTAAAGTATTTTCAAAATACAAGAAGAAGGGCAGAGATATTAATTCTCTTATTCAATCTTTGGTAAGCTACAAACTTACAGATAATTTTAGTATCTGCAGAGGCAGTGAATGGATTAACAGAAAAGAAGTGTTGAATATGTTTCAATTAAAAGAGTTTGAAGAAAGAACTCTTTTCAGGGTTCTTGAAATACTTGGAATGAATAAGGATGAAATTCTTGCAAATATGCAAGATTGCATATTTGATAAATATGAATTTCCAAATACAAATATTAATCTTGATTGGACGAGCATTGTTTTATTTGGGGATAAATGCAAGCTTGGGAAGTATGGATATTCAAGAGACCATCGACCAGACAAAAAACAATTGACATTAGGGCTTGCTGAACTTGCAAGCCCGATTAATATCCCTATTGGGATGACTATTAATGCAGGAAATAAATCAGATATGAAACACTTTCAAGAAACCTATGGGCAAATAAAAAGAAAACTGAAAGAAGGCTCTATGGTTATTATTGATAAAGGGGCAAGCAGCGAAGATAATATCAGTCTTGTCTTGAAAGACAAGATGAAATATCTTACATTAAAAAAGCTCAATAAAAGTGATGATAAAAGAATAAAAAAATTCAAGAAAAAGAAAGCAGTATTGCTGGATGAGGAAAGAGAGATTTATGGCATCAAGTTTACTAAACCAAGCAGATATGATTATTTTTTCTTTTCTGAATCATTAAAGCAAGACCAGCTTGCTTTCAAAAAAAGGAAAGCAAGGCAAAAATTTGAAGAAGCAAAGGAACTGCAAAAATGCATTGATGAAAAAAAGCAGATACCTATAAAATTCAGGATAAGAAATGCATTGATTGATATAAAATATTCATATCAAACAAAACTATCAAAATTAACTGAGGAACAAGCATTAAAATTAATAGAAAAAGCTACAATAAACGAAAGAGAAGGATTTTTCTGCATTATTTCAAATGAGAATTTGACACTTGAAGAAGCACTTGCAACCTATAGAAAAAAAGATTCAATTGAAAAAATATTCAATTCATTAAAAAATGAAATAGAGATAAAACCCGTGAGGGTATGGACGGAGAATAGCATCTATGGGGCATTAATAATTGGATTTCTTGCCCAGCTTTTTGTATCATTAATGAGATATGACTACAAAGAATTAAAGCAGATATCTACAAAATTTATAAAAAAATCTTTAATGAATTTGACAGTTACTATCATTTATGAGAAAAATCTTACAAAAAGGTATGTTTATTCTAATTTTGATGTGATAAATCGCATAGTTTTAGCTAAAAAACAAACAGATACATAGAATTTTAATGAAAAATTGCGCAACTGTCAAATTAGTTTATAGACGGATTTAGCTTGACAAATGTCAAACTAAGGTTAATAATCTTTTTTTCCTTTGTTTTAAATCTTTGAATAAATTCTTTAAAACTTAAATCATGCTTTATTTTAGCATAAGCAATATCATTTTTAATAAATGCGTTTTTATGGACTTTTTTAAATCTTGCAAGATTGTGAGCATCTTCTGCACTTGGGACTCTGACTATTTCATCCTCTCTCTTCTCCAAAACAAGATAAAGATAGCCTAGATTCTCATTGTCATTATATTCAAATTCTTTTATTTTGATATTAAATTCTCTTCCTAATTTTAAAGCAAGAAATTCAAAAAATTTCCTGCTTTTAGTCCCAGCAATATCTCCTGCTTGCTTGTCTGTTTTAACTGCAATGATTTTTAGTTTATTT
>JAPLYA010000014.1 GCA_026395775.1 Candidatus Pacearchaeota archaeon | reverse complement strand
GGGATTAAGCATATCAGAACAGCAATTCATTCTCCTACAACAACAGGAAAGATTGAGAGATTCTTTCAGACATTAGAGAGAGAATTGCCTTTTTGCAATAATGATTTAGAACTTTTTAGAATGAGGTATAATCATTTCCGATCTCATTCTAGTCTGCATGGGAAATGCCCAGCAGACATTTATTTTGCTTTTTATAAGCTATTTTAGGGTAGGACATATGTCTGTGGATTGCACATGCTTATTCTAAGATTCTTGGAAAGTGGGGATTATCCAAAACAACCCATCCGAATTGTTAAAATAAAAACTCTTTTATATGCAAGAAAAATTGAGTTCGTTGTTTTAAAAAATCAAGCACTTCGCTTCAAGTAAACAAAACGAAGTTAGTTATTAATTCAGATTTCTTCTTCAATTCTAAACTTCTGTTAAAAAACCAAAATTTATTCTTGTAATAGAAAACTCAAATCAGGGGTTTGGATTCCAGCCCTTTGATGTTGCCTATGTCTTTCTATATAATCCCCACACAGCATTTATAATTTTTACCTTTATTAGGACATTTTTTAGAAGTTCTATGGCAGTAAAAAACTTTATCGTCATGTTTATCAGCACAAGGACATCTATCAGAACTCATTTTTACCTCGCAGCATCAGCCTGTTTCTCTGTCTCTGTTTTCTTCTGAACTGCAAATGCGTCGTTGCTGTTATTTGAAGCAAGCAAAAGTTCATTTGCTAAAGCCTGATACATTTTTGTTTTTTTATTAAAAGCTTTATCATAAGCTCCATGCACTAAATTTCTCAGGGCAAGATTAATTCTTCTCATGGGAGAAACATCAACAGACTGAGGGTATCTAGCTCCGCCATATTCTATTGTTGTGACTTCATCACATGGAGAAGAGTTTTCAACAGCTTTAACTAAAATCTGGATAGGATTTCCTGATTTCTCAAGAATTTTGAAAGCTTGCATAACTGTTTTCATATTTTTGTTGTATTTTCCAGAAGCCCATGAAGTTTGAATTTTATGTTTCTTTCCTCTATGTCCTGGAACTCCAAGTAACAGAGCTAATCTCTCCATAATATTAATTTTTTCTCTTCCAAATTTCTCATTATGCCTACCATGTGTTTTCAAAACAAGTTTTTCTGCCAAGTTGATATAGGGTTTTAATCCTAAATCATTTACAACAACTCCTTCGCTTGTGTATTTATCAAATATTTTCATCTTAAATTTATTCGAAATTTAATGGGGTAAAAATCTACAGATTTTTTCATGTTTTCCATTTTATCTTCTACCCTTCTCTATCTGGCCTTTCCACAATCTTCTTAAAGGCTGATCATTTACTTTAATAACTTGAAATCTAACTCCTGGAATATCTCCTTTTTGTCTTCCTTTTCTCCCGCCTATTCTCTCAACAAGAACTTCATCATGCTCATCAATAAACTTTAGCGCCAGATTACCGGGAATAAAAGCAGTTACATTTCTTCCATTTTTAATCAACTGAACTTTGCAGCATTTTCTCATTGCAGAATTTGGCTGTCTTGCTTCCTTCTGAACTTTTTCAATAACAATCCCCTTTGCCTGAGACTTGCCTTCTAGCGGATCTGTTTTTGAGTATAATCCAAGTTTCATAACCTTATATTTTTTATTTTTCCATCTAAATTTTCTTCTTACTTTTTTAAGTCTTGAAGCATTCATCAATCCCATTTTATTTCTGTGTTTCTTGGCTATTTAAATTTGTTTTTTCAATTATGGTTCTGACATGACAAGGAAGCTTGGCTCTAATCTTGGCATATGCATCTAAAACCATTCTCCAGGCTTTTTCATCATTAACCCCTACTAAAAAAATTTTCTGATTTTTCTTAACCATGGCGGCCTTTCCTATCGGAGATCCAAATGATCGCTGCATTCCTGATGACATTCTATCTGCTCCTGCTCCTGTCAATACCTTATTTTCTCTTAGAATATGATGGGGCACAACACAAACTTCATAATAATACTGCCCTTGCAAATTTGTATCAAGAATCTTATGAACAAACTGTCTTGCTGATTCTAAAGCATTATCTCTAATCATAATATTTTCTCCTGAAACTAGGATGACATTAAACTTAAATCTTCCTTTCAGATAGCCTATAATATCCCCCATTCTGAATTTGACTATTTTTTGAGGGGGAATTGTTTTAATATAACTCTTGCTCTTCTTGTTTGATTTTCTAGTATACGGCCTATTATACTTTTTTGAGTAAGCTGATGCTTTTCTTAGCCCCATTTTATAAAGAAACCTCTATTGAGCGTTCTTGTATCTCGTAATTCATCCATCGAGGACATTGCTTTGCACAATATGGGAAATTACAATATTCTAAGGGCTTTCCTTGTGCCTCTCCTTTTCTTCCTGCTAGAAGTTCGCATCCAACTATATAATTACAATCCTGTCCTGTTGAATGTGTTTCAATCGCCTCCTTTCTAATTTGCCTTATTAAATCTACTTGTGATAATTCTGCTATTGTTATCATTTTATTTAACTTCAACCTCCTGATTTAAAGCCTGCCCTGGCAAACCTTTTTCGAATATAGCTCTTACTAGCCCATTATTGCCATGAGCAGAACTTATCTTGCCTTTTATTGATTTTCCAGATAGAGATTTCCATTCGGCAATCTTACCAACAAATTTTGAAGCTTCTTCTCGATTCTTGGCTTGAACATCTAGCAAAAAATGCCTTTCGTGTATTGTATGCCTTCCTCTCCTAAATTGTATAATTGTGGCTTTCATTTTACATTTTTATCAAAAAGAAGGAGGTTTTTAAAGATTGCTAATCCCAGTTTAGATGTGCAATCCACAGACATATGTCCTACCCTAAAATAGCTTATAAAAAGCAAAATAAATGTCTGCTGGGCATTTCCCATGCAGACTAGAATGAGGTCGGAAATGATTATACCT
>JAPLYA010000038.1 GCA_026395775.1 Candidatus Pacearchaeota archaeon | reverse complement strand
GCTCCAATTGCTTTCATTGTTCCTATTTCCCGAGTTCTTTCTAATACTGAAGTGTACATAGTATTCGCGATTCCTAAACCCCCAATTAAAAGCGAGATAGCGGCAATTCCAGTAACGATTAAATTAACAATATTTAGAATTGTGCTTGCTGATTGTATAACCTGTAAGGGGGTTTGCACATCAAAAGTCTCTTCTCCAACTTTCTCTTTTCTATCTCTTCTTAGCTTATCTTCAATATTTTTAGCAATTTCTTCAATCTTGGATTGATCAACTCTTGTAGCAATTATATCAATCTTATCTCCAATCCCAAGCAGATTCTTCATCTCTTCCTCAGGCATCATTACTGCCATGTTTATAACAAATGTAGAAGCTTGTTTTAAAATTCCAACAACTTCAAATTCTTTTCCTTGAATCATTATATTGCTTCCAACTCGAATTTCTTTTTCAAAATACTTTTCAAACTGCTTTCCTACTGAAAATTCACTTCCAAGAACAACTTTCCCTTTATCATCTGGCTTTAGATATCTCCCTGCTTCTAATTTTGGAAGCAATTCCTGAACAACCTCTATTTGCTCTTTTGTTTTTGGGATACTAGCCAGATAATTAAATGAATCAATTTTATTATACTGAATTTTTGCTATTCTAATTAATCTAGGAACAACAATCTTAACTCCAGAAACACTTTGAATAATTTCAACATCATGCTCTGTTAATTTTTCAATAGAAGTTGATCCGGGCGGCCCAAAACCAGTTCCTTTATTTTGTATAGTTAAAGTATCAACATTCAATCCCCCAAATTGCCCATTGATGGCTGTTCTCAATCCATCTCCTAGGCTTATGAGAGAAACAACAGCAGCAATTCCAATAAAAATCCCAAGGATAGTCAGCCAGCTTCTTAATCTCCTGTGTCTTAAATTTTTTAGTGATTGAACAAATGTATCTTGTATCATCAACAGTAACCCCATACCAAAAGCCATATAACATTCTTCTTTGTAAAAATGGCTGATTGGGATTATTTAAAAATAACTCTTTTATTTCAGCACAATTATATGGCCTTCCTAGTTCAAACCCTGCGTCACTTATCTCTCTTGAATCAACTCTTGCTACTTCCTCACTAGAACAATTAGCTCTTTTGTATTCCTTTCTAGAACATTTTTCACAAATTGTATCTGGCAAAGTTGTTAATGTTAAATTTATTTCTTTTGGTTTATGAATTAATAAATCTAAAACCTTTCTTGTTACCCCTTCAGCCTTTTTGCCACTTTTTGCTCCTATTCTTTCTGCCATAAATTCTCTTTTTCTCGCTTGAAGTTCTGCATCTTGTTCACATGCACAATCCAAAACATCAACAACATGATGTCCTCTTAATGTAAACTGGTTTCTCATTGTGCTATTAGCATAAACAGTCCCAGACCCAATAATAACTCCTGCTAAAACTTGCAAAGGAACATAGCCATTTAAAAAATAAGTATCCCACCATGTTTCACTGTTTTTTGGTTCTAATCCCAAAATACAAGGACCCAAAACCGCAACAGCGTCACCCATAAGATGAACTAATGCCCCCTCAAAAATAATTTTCTTAGCAGATTGTAATCTATTAACAAGCGGTTTATAATTAGTATCTTGCATCATAGGGGCTCATCTCCCGGCTTCATCTCTCACTTCTTGGTTTCTAAAAAGATTATTATACATTAGATATTTTTCAATATAATCTCTTATTAAATCTAAATTTACATCTAACATCTCTTTATGCTCTGAGGGATTTGCGGGAATTGCATGTAATAATCTTTTTTCTAGAGGTGCATAAATCTCTCCAAACTCCTCTGGAATCTCCAATATATCCAAACACCCCGCCAGATAGTATATTGCCGAAACATCTATTGCAACCCCAAAACCATAGCCCTCCAATATCTCTTCTGCAACTTTATCAGAAGATTTTTTTATCCCTTGAACAGTTCTTCTAAATAGTTCTTTAATCTCTCTATCCATCTCCTTAATTCCTCCCTGCTTCAGCCTTCTTTCTCCTCATTCTCTTTCTGATAGCTCGATAAATTAAATATAAAACAATCAGAGTGATAATAACAATAACATAAGTGGCAGTATTGCTTTTCTTGATTATCCCTAACTCGAGAGCTTTCTCTTGAGTATAAACAGTCAAGGGTAATGTTATGTCTTTTGTTTGTAAGTTATTATCGAAATCTCTATATTCAACATTAGCATTTAGAACAGCTGACTGGCTGTTGAAAATAACATCAAAACTAGATGTTTCAAAATCATCACTTGAGACAGTTCCAATATAATTCTCATCGCTTCCTAACAATGTGAATCCAGAAGGAACTATTTTAACAGCAACAAATCTTGCATCAGCCAATCCTTTGTTCACTATTTTCAAGCTTACTTTTCCTGAGCTTCCAACAACATTTGTTTCAGCAAGAGCTGAAAATTCTAATTGAACATCTCCAGAAACATCAACACTAATTGTTCCCTTCTGAGGCAGGGTTTGATTTTTATAAACAATCGTATAAGGAATATTATAACTTCCAAGTTTAGCTGTGCTTGAAGCTTTTATAGTAAAAACAAAAGATTCAGAGTCATCTTCATCAATCTGGGTAACACTATCCTGCGAGTTTGAACTTGACAAAGGCAAGTTAGAAAAATCCAAACTAAAGCTTACATCTTTAATATTATAACTCTGATCATTCTCAACACCTATTGACAAGCTTGCATCCTCTCCAGGAGTTAGCTTTCCTATATTTACATTTTTCACAATCAAAGCAGAAGCCATGCTAGTCAGCATAATTGCCAAAATCAAGCTTGTTATTATTTTAGTTTGTATTTTCATTTTTAATTATCCCTAAATTTAATATTTTCTTCCTTTACATCTTTACCCATCCTTTGTTTTAAAAATCTTTTGCATCCAGTCCTCTTTGCTCGAGGAACCATTTCATAATAAAGGGAAAAAGAGCCATTCCGATTTGACAATTTAAATCCCATAATTAAGTATGGTCCATCTGCTGTTTTGCTATAAAGTAAGTCTCTTCCATTAAACTCTGTTTCTCTTATAGTCGCCCCAGTGCAACCCGAAAATTTTTTTATCCCCATAATCTCCATATAGTTTAATGCTTCTGATTCGATTCTTGTAATTCCTCCAAGAATAGCTGTATAATTTGTGCCCCCAACAGTCCAACCTTCATCTCCTTCATCTCTGTCACATATCTGCAGTAATCTATCTGTTCTAGTTCTAATTCTTGCAGAGATTGGCAGTCCTTGAAAAGCTCGTTGCATCTTTATTAGTAAGTCTCTAAAACTCTCTATTCTTGCAAGTAGATTTGCATGAGGATCTTTATAAATCTCATCAGCTCGTTCAGCATAAATGTGTGTTTGTTTTCTTGTTCCTGTCTTCATTTTTCATCTCATAGAATTCTAAGGCGATTCCTTGCCTCACCCCTCAATTTTCCTTATGATTTAGGCTTTTTAAGGTTTATGCTAGCCCAATTTTCTTAGAAATTCCCGCTTAACAATCTTCTTTTTCTCTTCATTTATTCTAAACAGGAACTTTTCAACCATTTTTTCAGAAATTGTAAAAATATAATTAAGCTTGATTATGCTGTCTTTTATAGCTCCTTCTTTTTTAGTTAGCAAGATTCCTTTCATCTCTAAATTAGAGGTTATCCCAGCAACAACAACATTTCCTTGTTCTTCAAATAGCACTAGTGCGGGTCTTTTTTTTATTTCAAATGTATCTGTGAACTGAATACTAGCCAAAACAACATCCCCAAAATTATACATTTTATGCTTTTTCCCAAGAGTCATCCTCTTTATTATCCCAAAATTCTTTCATTTTTTCTTGCTGTATTTTATGCAGAAATTCATCATACTGGTTGCTAGATTTAAGCCTGATAAAAAATTCAGCCATTTTTGATAGTAATTCATTATATGTCTGCCGTTCATATTCTTTTGCTTTTTTCAGCTTCTCAATTACCCCTTTATTTAGCATTATTGTAGATTCTTGTGCCATATTATATCTCAGTTATACATTAATTATATAAGGCTATATAAATCTTTCTACATTAAGGTTTATGCTCTTTCCACTTCCCTTTTTCTTTTAATGTAACTTTTTCCACAGTTCCATCTTTCAACCAGTAAATCTTTCTTGCATGTTTTTCAGCAAGATTTCTGTCATGGGTAACTAAAATTATTGTTTTTCCTTTTTTATTAAATTCTTCTAAAAAAGCCATGACTTTTTCTCCTGTTTTGCTGTCTAGATTTCCAGTTGGCTCATCAGCAAGAATAACTTCAGGATCATTTGCCAAAGCTCTGGCAATTGCAACTCTCTGCTGCTGTCCTCCCGATAGCTGATTAGGGTAATGATCTGCCCTATCATCCAGCTCAACTAATTTTAACAACTCATCTGCCTTTGCTTCTCTCTCTTCTTGGCTGTAATCCTGAAAAGTCATCGGCAACATTATGTTTTCTTTTGCTGTTAAATTTGGAATCAAATTAAATCCTTGAAAAATAAATCCAATTCTTCTTCCACGAATTTGAGCCAGTTCACTTTCCTCCAAATGTTCAATATTAATATTATCAAGAAAAATATCCCCTTCTGAAGCTAAGTCTAACGCCCCCACAAGATTCATTGTTGTTGATTTTCCACTTCCGCTAGGGCCCATGATTGCAACAAAATTTCCCTTCTGAACATCTATATTTGCCCCACAAACAGCTTTGACTTCTACATCTTCCGACATCTTGTAAGTCTTGCAAACATTTTTCAATTTGATTATGTTATTGTTGTTTTCTTGTTTCATTTTTCCCTCAATCACCTCTAGAAATCACCTCTATAAACTCTTGATTTTTGACTTTAAATAGCTTGTGATGCTGAGAGGTAATTACTAACTTCTTTTTGTCAACTTTTTAATTATGCAAGCAATGGTGTCAATTAAACAACCAATCGGCTTTGAATGTTAAGTATACTGAAATAGTTTTATTTTACCAAATCTTATCTCGAGCCAAAGGCGAGAGGATAAGCTTTATAAACCTTATTTTATCTGGATTACTATGATTATCCCAATTTCTTGCTTTTCATGCGGGAAGCCCATCGCACACTTATGGGCTGAATATAAAGAGCGAACAGCAAAAGGTGAAGAAGCAGGCAAGGTTTTAGATGAGTTAGGTGTAGAAAGATATTGCTGCCGAGCAGTATTTCTAGGCCAAGTGGATCTAATTGAAGAAATAAGTAAGTTCAAGAAGTTCTAAGAGTAGGTTCAAATCCTCGTGGGGCATTAATCCTTTGCCTTCCATCTATAAATTCTAGAACAATTCAAACACCTAACTCTCTTAACTTTATTCTTTATTCCCAAAGTTTTAAGCTTAGTAAAATAGCACTCCTGGCAGAAAAGCTTTCTCTTATTCTTTAACTTAATATTATAAGTCATAGCAAGTTTCTTTATTTTTCTCACTTGTTCTGGAGTTTTATTTTCCAAGTTTGAGAAAAATTCTTCAATCTTTTCTTGTGCTTGGTTTTTATTTAGTTTCATAAAAATAAGAGAATCATAAACTTTAAAAACCCCCCGTTCTCTAGATTTCTGAGACGGCCATAGTAGCTTGGTCACACCTGATCCCATTCCGACCTCAGAAGTTAAGCTTGCTACGTTTATGCCTGTACTGCCCTACAAGGTGGGAACACATAAAGTCGTCTTACCTTTTTTTATTAGGGTTAATTTATAATATAAGTATCACAAATAAAATAAATTCTCGGGCAATAATTCAGAGGTAAAACACTAACTTCGTTTTGTTTACTTGACGAGGGTTTTCAAAATTTAAGGCTACAATTTATCACGCCAATGAACTTAATTAAAAGGTTTACTGAAACAGCTTTATTTTTATCAACAAAGAATAATCAAAAAAATATAAAAAAGAATTAGAAAAAATAAAAATCAGCTTATTTCTTAGCAGCCAAGTAAATTGTCCATAAACCCGCTACTCCAACTAAGATATAGACAATTGTTGTTACTACACCTGTTCCAATTATGGCTTCGACAACATTTCCCAAATTTAAGCCTATTAAGCCCCAGTTGATTGCGCCAATTATAACTAAAATAAGTGCAATAACATCAATAACGCTTTTTGCCATTTTAACCTCCTTTCAATCTATTGTTTATTTAAGGCTATAAGGCTATTTAAGGCTTATGTTTAGCTGATGATAATTTTTTAAATACCCTATTTCTAAGTAAAATAGTACTCGGAAGTTCGTTTGCAGATAACAAAATTTTGTCAATCAAACTTCCTCGGCGGGGGTGCCGGAGTGGTCAAACGGGCAACGCTCAAGAGAAGATTTAAGAAACGTTGTGGCTTAGTGCCTGCGTAGGTTCGAACCCTACCTCCCGCATAAAAATGTTCAAAAGAAAAAAATCAAATCGTCAAGAAATAAGAAGCAAAGCAAGAAGAAGTTTAAACAGAAAAATTTCTTTCAAGCCAGAAACCTATGTAGTTGACACCTCTTCAATAATAAACAAATTCATTCCAGGTCTAATAAAAAAAGGCTTGAAAGGCAAATTTATAATTCCAAATGCGGTAATGGCAGAATTGGAGAATCTTGCTAATAAAAGCATCGATTCGGGATTTATAGGTTTAGAAGAAATAGCTAAGCTTCATGTATTTAAACAAATAAACATCTATTTTCAAGGTTTAAGGCCAAATGAAATGCAGATTAAGTTTGCAAAATCTGGCGAGATAGATGCTTTAATAAGAGATATTGCAAGAGAAAATAACGCAACTTTAATTACGTCAGATTTAGTTCAAGCAAAATCTTCCCAAGCATATGGCCTGAAAGTTCTATTCCTAAAGTCAAAAACCAAACGCGAAAAAAAAGGCTTTTGGTTCTGGAAAAGATAGATCATTTTGTTGTTAAATAATAAGCTTCGCTTTTGTATACTTGACAATTGTTCTCATCGGTTTGATTAATTAAGCCAAAGAATACAATTACTCTTTATACAAAATTAGTTTTATTTTTACTGATAATAGATTAAGAGGTAAATACTAACTGCTGTTTTGTATACTTGGTAATCGAGTTCATCAGCGAGTTAATTGTTTTTCAAACCAAAGAACACCCCTTACTTGTTTACTGAATAGTTTTATTTTTTAACGCTCAAATATACTCAATTTAACAAATAAGATAAATTTTTAACCAGTCTTGTTCTTGAAATTACAAGCGTCCTGTACGTGCGCTTAGCTAGTTGATGCTAATCACGTATGTCGCGTAAAGCGCCCGTAGCTCAGCCTGGACAGAGCACGAGGTTCCTAACTTCGGTGTCGTAGGTTCAAATCCTATCGGGCGCGTGTTCGAATAGCAAACCTTTAAAATACATCATTTTTTATACTTTCGAGCGCTGATGGTTTAACGGTAGAATCACTGCCTTCCAAGTAGTGGGCCTGGGTTCAACTCCCAGTCGGCGCATTTTTAAACCCTAAAAAACTAAGCTAAAAAATGGAAACACAAGAAAAGAACTGGTTCGACAAGAATTATAAGCTAATTCTAATGATTCCCATAATTCTAATGATTATTTCTTTAGTATATCTTGGGATATTTTATTCTAAGCATGGGGATATAATAAATAAAGATGTTTCCCTGTCAGGTGGAACAACAATCTCTTTAATAGGGAATTTTGATACTACTGCCATCGAGGCAGAATTGAAAAAAGATTTTTCAGACATAACTTTCAGAAAAATTACAGACATAACAACAGGCAAGCAAAGCTCTTTCGTAATAGAAAGTTCAGCTACTCCAGACCAACTAAAGCCAAAAATAGAAAAGATTGTTGGCAATTTAACATCAGGAAATTCCAGTATAGAATTTACCGGTCCGGTACTTGCAGTAAATTTTTATAAGCAATTAATTATTGCTTTAATAATCTCTTTTATTCTAATGTCATTGGTAGTCGCATTTTCATTTAGAACTTTTATCCCATGTCTAGCAGTGATATTTGCAGCTTTTTCAGACATAGTCATGCCTCTTGCATTATTAAACGCATTTGGTGTAAAAATTTCAGCAGCAGGAATAGCTGCTTTTTTAATGTTAATTGGCTATAGTGTTGACACAGATTTGTTACTAACATCAAGAGCTTTAAAAAAGAAAGAAGGAAATTTAAATCAAAGAATTTACGGCGCATTTAAGACTGGCATTATCATGACATTAACATCATTAGCAGCAGTAATCCCGGTCTTTTTTATTCTCTCTGGTTTGCCAGATTCTTTTAGACAAATATTTCTTATCCTTACTTTAGGTTTAATCGCAGATATAATCAACACTTGGTTAACCAATGCCGGCATAATTAAATGGTATTGTGATAAGAAAGGGATAAAATAAGATGGTAAAATTTACTTTAAGAATCTGGATTCTAATTGTTGTCTTAGTTCTTGATTTATTGTCTATTTCTCCATGGAAAGCATTTGAAAATGGGGTTATAATAAAAAGCAT
>JAPLYA010000122.1 GCA_026395775.1 Candidatus Pacearchaeota archaeon | reverse complement strand
ATAAAATAACATCTTTTTCAGCCTGAGATTTCTTTTTTTGAATTGACTCGAGTCTTAGTTCTTTCTCTTTTATACCTTCGAACCTAAGCCTAAGAATTTTAAGTTCGTCAAGCTCTTTTTTCTTGTTTGATAGCAAGCTTTTAAGTTCATTTGTTGATTTTATGATAAGTTCTTTTTCTGAGTTCAAGTCTGCGATCTCTTTGCTCAATCTTGATAAATCTTCTGAAAACTTCCTAGAAACATTTGACTTGTAGTCTTGGGAAACATTCTGAAAGCAAGTGGGGCATAGGACGAGTGTTGAAATCTGGCTTTTTGATTTTTCTAGTTCTAGGGCCTTCGAATTCGAGGAATTTATTTTTCCTAGTAGTTCTATATAGTTTTTGTTTTTTTCATCATGCTGTAATTCTAGCCCTCTTATTGATTTTTCTAGCAATAGAAAATTTTCCTGGGAAAATTGATTCTTTTTTGCTTCCTCTATCTGCCTAGTCAATATGACTAGATCTGTATCACAATCTGATATAATCTCTTTCTTACTTAGAAGCATTATTCCTGTTTTTTCAGCTTCCTTGTCATATTTTTCTTTTTCTTCTATCTTTGACTCTATTTCCTTGAGCCCTAGTTCTGATTTTTTTCTTTCTTCTATTTTTAATGAAAGCTCTTTTTTTATAATTTCAAGTATGATTTCCAAATCTTTAATTGAATTTGTTTTTTCACCCAGTTTTTTCCTGAGTTCTTCTAAAGAAGCAATTTGACCTTCATAATTTCTAATTTGCTCTCTTAATTTTGCAGTGTAAATGGTGGTATTCTCTTTTATTATTTTGTATTTATCTATGCCGAAGATATGCCTCAGAGTGTCAAGACGTGTTTCTGGGTTTTCTAAAATAATCTGCTTCATTTCTTCTTGCGGAGTGTAGACTGTAAACCTGTAAAGCAAATTAGTCTTTTTTGCAAATTCTTTTGGGTAATTTAATAGCTCAAGGACTCTGTTTTTTAATTCAGTAACTGACAAATCTTTATCTAGGGCTTCAGAAACTATTTTTGCATAATCTTGAGTCACTGTCTTGCTTTTTTTTAAGCCCCTCTCCAGAATTATTTTTTTCCCATCAAGTTCAATCTCGAGAATAACTCGGCCTTCATTTTTCCCATTCCTCAATAAAGATGCTCCTTTTTGTCCGGGCTGCAGGCCAAATAGGGCAAATTCTATTGCTAACAATACCGAAGTTTTTCCTGAACCAATATCTCCTGCAAGAACAGTTGAGCCTTCTGGAAAAACTATTTCTTGGAATTCATAGCTTCTTATATTTTCCAGAATTATTTTTTTTATTATCATTTCAAAATTTTTATTCTAAGTTGAGGGTTTTATTTACTTCATTGATTAGTCGAGATTGAAAAACAGAGGAAGTTTCATCTTCCTGTTTTTCTAAGCAAAGAGCATTAATCAGGGGCTGGATTAAAGGATCATATTTTGAGTTTTCCTGTTTGATATATTTTTTTATTATTTCTTCTTCCAACAAATTCATATCTTCTATTTCAACATTAACTTGAGTTTCCTCTGTTTCTAATTGAGAAGTAGATTTTAGCATAGCATAGGCTTGTCTTTCCTTGACAAAGTTTTCTATTGCTTGAAAATCTATATTGCTTATTTTGCCCTGAGTTAGTTTTCCAGAAATCCTTATGAGAACTATCTTATCCTTCACCTCTTTTTTTCCTAGTTCAGAGATGATTTTGTCTGTTGCTGTTATGGCATTGGCTATTTCTAAGTCCAGGACTTCAACCTCTTTTAACTTGAGTAGTTTTTTCTCTATTCTGAGAGGAGAGGTTTCTACAATATAGAAAGTTCCATATTTTAATTCTTCTAATTCCTGAAAGTTATTTGGAAATGTTGGGCCGGAATATACAAAACCTTCTTTGTTATAGTCAATATGCAAGTGTCCTAAAGCATAATAGTCTGCTTTTGGCAATTCAGATTCTTTTATGGATTCTATTGGAAGAGAGCCAATTGCTCCCTGCAAGCAAGTGTGCAAGACAAGAATTTTGAATAAAGGAGATTCCTGAAGTTTAATATTTTTTAGTTCTGCTATCTCCAAACCAGTTTTCTTGCCAGGATAGCCATACAAAGCTGTTCTCCCTGAGATAGTTGGATTAAGGAATATTTTATCTTGCCTTGTTTCTGCCTGATAGAGATTATGGCAGAATCCTGCTTTTTCTAGAACAGATAGGAATGTTTTCCCTGAGGCTGAATAGTCATGGCTTCCTGCGATTATATAACAAGGAATATTTTTTTCTTTTAGGTTTTTTAATTGCGAAAAAGCTTCTTCTAAAACCTCTATTCCGGGGTAGGCTGAATCAAATAAATCTCCAGCTATGATAACAAAATCAACTTCCTCTTTTATTGACAGCTCGATAGCTTTGGCAAAACTCTCCAGGTTAAGCTTTTGCATTTCAGGCTGTCTCCAACCGCCAAGATGGCAGTCGCCCAAGTGCGCAAACTTCATATTCCAGCTAGATTTTTAGGGTTTAAATGAATTTGTGTGATGGAGTAAATTCATTTAAAGGGTGTTAAAAACTCTAACCTCTTTTTGTTGTTAAAAAGAAAGCTGTTTCAATATGCTTGAAGGGGATTGTTGGTTAGAATAATTGGGCAAGTTAAACCAAACTTTGAAAACCCACAACCTCGCGTATCAAAAGTTTTTCTTTTACCTCTGAAAAGAAAGTTATATAAATCTTGATAACTTGAGATAAATATGGGTTTATTGACAAGCTTAACACAGAGATTTAGTAATATTGAATTATCTAGTTTAATAACAAACTCTATTGTGGCTGTAATCTTAATTGTTATTGGGCTGTTTTTTGGCTGGCTTATTAAAGTTATACTAAAAGATTTGATTAAAAAAGCAGAGCTTGAAAAGACAACAAAAACTAGTTTTATCAACTTGTTTATTACTGTTGTAAGATGGAGTGTTTATCTGCTTTTTATAAGCCTCGCATTAGACCAGCTAGGAATTCCTGAGTTGACAAGATGGCTAAGCAATGTTCTTGTTACCATTCCCGCTATTGTTGGAGCATTAATACTATTGGGTATTGGTTTTGGAGTTTCTGTTTACCTTGGCGACGTTATTGAAGAAAGTCGAGTGCTTCACTGGAAAACATTGTCTACAATTGTTTTCTATTTTGTCAATTATATTTTTGTTATATTCGCTTTGAGAACAGCTTTGATTTATTTAGATATAGAAACCTTAAACTGGATTACAATTATATTTACAGCTGTTGTTGCAGCCACGATGGCTTTGTGGCATTTGATCAAGAAGAAGTAATAAGCCAGATTTCAAACTCAAGAAAATTTCTAAAATTTTTTAGCCTATAGAAATCTGAAAGATTTCTAAGTGTTCAAAAAACAGCTTTTGTCTTGCTAGAAGCTTTTTCTTGAGATTTGATTTTTCTAGTAGCTTGAGAATTCTGGTTTGAGGAGTTAAACTAGAAACAAGCAGGAGAATTTTTCCATCTTTGGTTAAGTGGCTTGAAGCTTGTTTAAAAAAAGCCAGAATTGTTTCATCTCCTAACTTGCCTCCGGTGGTGTCTTTCTGCTTGTCATACTTATCTTCTGGCAGATAGGGGGGATTAAACATAATTAAATCAAACTTGTCTTTGACTCTAGAAAATAAATTTGTTTTAATTGACTTGAAACCAAGCTTTCTAGCTTGATTTACTGCCTCTTGATTTATGTCAGCACAAACAATATTGTCAAATCCTTGCTCTCTTGCTGTTAAAGCTTGAATTGCAGAACCCGTTCCCATATCTAGAATTTTTATATCCTTATTTTTTTCTTTTTTAAGAAATTTTTTAACTCCTGATGCTAGTAGAAAAGAATCTTCTCTTGGTTGGTACATTTTTTATTTTTGTATTTGCTTTTTGTTGGTAAATACTAACTGATGTTTTGTAAACTTTTTAATTATGCTGGTTAGAGTAATTGAAAAACAATTTTTTAACTAATGAAACCTCCCACCCGTATACGAAAGCGAAGCTTATTCTTTACTTCTAAATCAAACCCAAAAAACTTGCTGATGAAAACCACGAAGGGAAAATAGGTTCTAGAAATGCTGTTAGTTCTTCTTTAAATAAAAGGGTTGCAAATAAAAATGCGAGCAACAAGATTAAAACTATTGCTAAAAGTATTATAAAAACCAACATTGCTTTTCCTCCTTGCCTGCTTGGGATAATATTAACATTAATCTGCTGAGGGGAGGGAAGAATAATCTGTTGCATTGGCTTTTGCTTAGGTTGTTGGATTGGAACCTGGAGAGCTTGGCTTGTAACTTGTTTTTGGCTTGAGAATTGAGGCATAGAACTTGACACTCCAAAAAAAACTTTAGCAGAATCTTCAACATCCTGGGGAGAATAGCCTGCATTTATAAAACTAGCTTTTGCTTTCTCCAAACTATAACCTCGTTCAACTGCCTGTTTTATTCCTGAAATAATTTCCTCTCTTTGCATAACTAGTTTAAGCTAGGGAGATTTATAAAGATATTGAAGAAAATTAAATTTGAGAGGTAAAACTAAACTACGGTGTTTGTATACTTAACTTCTGGTTCATTGGCGAGGCTTCAATTTCCAAACCGAGCGACTTGAATTTTCTTACAGGCGAAGGAGAGTTTCTTTTTAACTCTTATAATCTTTATCTAAATTTTATTTATAGATATTATCGTGGTGATCAAAATCAATGAAGAGAATAAGATTACTAGATTTCTCATATCTGAAAACAAGAACAAAACTGCCTACATGAACTCGCTTAAAATCTTTCATTTCATATTTTAAATTTTTATAATGCTCTATGTTTGGATTATTTAAAACTTCATTCATCTTATTAAGAAGATTCTCATAAAGCTGTTTGTCTTTGGATTGAAGCTTATCTAGAATTCTATCAAAATTCTTGCTTGTCCTGTATTGCCTTTGCATGCTACCTCTTTTCTATCTTCTTTCTTAGCTGTTCAATAGATTTAAAGGTTTCGCCATAGCCCTCTTTTTCTATATTTTCTAACTTCTTAGCATATTCAGATCTTAGCTCTGGCTCTAGAATATTTTCTCCACATTCTAGAACTATCTTTGCTATTGCCTCACTTTTTGTCTTGAGATTATATCTGGCTTTCACTATGTTTAGAATGTGGTTTGCTTCTTCTGGTATTTCAATCATTGCCTGAATCATTTTTGTATATTTTTTATATATCTGGTATATATATCAAGTATATAAAGCTTTTGGTTTGAAAACTATTTCTTTTAGAATATAAATCTTTAAATAATTGGTTTATTATTAATATTTATGTTTGTATTGTATTTAGGGAAATCTGGATTGAAAGGTGAACCAACAGCATTATTAGTAGATTGCGAAGGGTATATACAGGGGTGTGGCAATCCTTCTAAAAAGAGAGAAAATTGGGAAATGGCAATACAACCACTTTCATTGATTATAGGTTATGTTGCTAAACCAGCGCATACTGGATGAGACATTCCACTAAGAACTTTCACAAGAGAGCCCTGTGAAGGACTTTGTATGCTTTTTTTAGATACAAATTCTCCTCACCTTGATGAGAGAGTAATAAAAAAAGTTGTTAGATTCTAACTAAACTTCTAAACTCTGCAGGTCCTGCATGATGTGGCAGGTTTTTCCAAGTTTATAACCAAGCTCTGTTGCTAATTCAGCCAAAGCTGAAAGCTTTGGCAAATCCCCGTGAGCTGGAATAATATGCTCTGGATTAATCATGTTGATAAAATCTCTCAGGTCTTCTCTGCCCGCATGTCCTGAGACATGAACTTCATTAAAAATTCTGCAACCAAAATGTTTTAGTCTTTTATCCAGCTGGCCTTTATTTGCAATATTAATTTCTGTTGGGATTGTTTTTGAAGAAAAAATAACATGATCATTTGGATCTAACTGAAGAGTTGTTTCTCTTCTTGAAATTCTATCAAGCATGCTGTGAGGCTCGCCCTGATGCCCTGTACAAACAATAACATAATCTTTTTTGTTCTTATTTATTCTCTTGAAAAATGATTCTGCTTGTTTTCTATAGGCAAGGAGAATAACATCTTTGTTAAAAGGGCATAATTTTGCATCAATTGCAGCTTGCATATACTTGTTTAGACTTCTACCTGCGAAAACAGCTTTTCTTCCGAGTTGATTACTAAAATTGACAATACTCTTTAATCTGGCTATGTGGCTTGAGAAGGTTGTAACTAGTATTCCTGCATTTTCATTATCTGTTGTTAGCATTACATCTTCCAATAGACTCCGGGCGACTTTTTCACTTGGAGTTTTTCTTTCCTCGTCTGCATACAAGCTTTCCACAATCAAAGCTTTAACTCCTTCTTTAGCTACGGCTTTCAAAGCATCATAGTTTGGTTTCTTGCCTAGTTGAGGAGAATTGTCAAATTTGAAATCATTTGCATACAAAACAACTCCTTCTTTTGTATGCAGAGCAAGCATGCTGCACTGTAGAGTAGAATGAGTTATGTTAATAAATTCTGCTCTTAAGTTGGACTTGGATTTTATTGCTATTGAAGAATTCGGCTGAACTACTTTCAATTGATTATGTATTGAAGTTTTTTCATCTCTCATTATTGATTTTAGAACATTCATAGTGAATGGTGTTCCAAGAACATCTGCGTTGTATCTCGGAGCAAGATAAGGAATAGCTCCAACATGATCAAGATGGGCGTGACCAATTAACATTGCTCGAACTTTGTTTCTTAAACCTAACTGATCTAGAACTGTATCATTTGGAATTGCCTGAATTCTTCTCAAATGCTTTTCATTCATTAGCCCAAATCGCTCGTTTTCCTCTAGTTCCACTATTGGGGGCAAATATAAACCCGCATCAAATATGACGACATCATCACCAATTTGAACAGCAGTCATATTCTTGCCTACTTCGCCATATCCGCCTATTGTAAATATTTTCATTTGAATATCTTTTTTAGAAATAGTTAAATTGGGATTATAAATGTTTGTTTTATAAGTAGCTTAAACCTTCTGGAGACTCGTGTTTTGTAATCTGTTCTTGATATTCTGGATGATAAATTTCAATTATTTTATATTTGCCCGAAGTTGTGTGGTTTTCTTTGTCTTCTCCTTTTATTGTCTGTTCAATTATTAAAACCTTGCCCCAATAAAGCCATTTACTATTTATATTATGAACTAAAAAACACCTTGTTGGAGATTGGTGATAAATTCTAGCTCCTCTTTTATTGCAAAATTCAAAAATCTTGCCTTTAAAATTCTCTGCTGTAAATGGATTTTGCTTATGCCTCTCAAGATTTAATTCATTAGGAAAACCCTGCTCTGTTATTATTTGCAATGTGTCATTTAGCTCTATAAAACTGCCCATAATAGCAATTAAGCTTAGAATTATATAAATGTTGTTATATTGCTTGAGAGATAAATATTAAACTATTTCAGTTTACTTTTTAATTGTTTTATGGGTTTAAGCATTGAAGTCAAAGCTTTGAACTCAATTTTTCCCGCAACCAAAGAGTTTTCTTTTTAACAAATAAGAAAGATTTAATAAATCGATAGACTACTAATAGTTATGGAAAGAATAAAATTAAAACAAAACTATTGGGCATTAGCTGGGATAATTATTGTGGCTATCTTGCTAGTGATTGTTGTTCTTGAGATTAAAAAGAGGGAACTAAGAAACAGCAACCCGATGAATGAGGTAGAATGTTTAAGTGATGCTGATTGTATCAAACAAGCAACGGGTTGCTGTGGCTGTTCAATGGGCGGAAATGATATTTGTGTTTCAAAGCAAAATGCTTCTATTATTCAAGAAAACATGGGAAATTGCTCGGGTGTGATGTGTTTGGCTGTTTATAACTGCCGAGAGACTTCTTGTTCTTGTATACAGGGAAAGTGTGTTGAAGAATAGATTTTAGAGTTAATAACTAACTTAGTTTTAGTATATCTGAAGTGGTAGTTAGTTGTTTTTTAAAACAATGAACTCAATTTTTCCTGCGGCTAAGTAGCTTTTTTATTAACAATTAAGATTCTTATCTTTAGATAATATTTTAAACACAAGTTTCTTATTATAATTATGCCAGAAGATACAATGCCAATAAAATATAATCCACCGCCTAATTTGAAGCTAATTGAAGAAGCTAGAAGAGAAGATTTAATTGGCGTTGGTTTACCAAGAGGTCACCAATCCCCAAAACCCCCTGTAAGAACTCTTCATCTTAATGTAATCCATGTTGGTAATGAAACATATATTCAATTATAAAAATGCCAAATAACAAACGAAAGAAAGAGAAAAGCTTGAAACCTAGTTTTAGGGAGAATAAGAGATACTTGCTAGTAGAAGCAAGTAAAGAAGATGTTGAAAAAGCTATTCTTGATTATATTGGAATCTTAGGATATAGCAAGGCAAGCCCTATGTTTGTTGGGAAAGTTCTGGCTGTTAATAGAAAAGAGCTTGATAAAGTTAAAGCTGGGCTTTTACTTGCAGGAATTCAAGTTAAGAAGGTTTCTGGAACATTAAAGGGGCTGGAGAGTTAATAACTAACCTTGTTATTAAAATCAAAACTATTTTAGTATACTTAAAATTAGATAGATTGGTTTTTTAATTGAGGCAAACAGTTTTTAAGCCAGTGAAGACCCACAACCCCGCGACTAAAGAGTTTTTCTTTTAATTCTGAGTTATGATACATGGAAAAACTAGAATACCACAAGTTTTTTAAACCCCCTTAGCTTAAAAAACAGGTTGAGGAAAAGGAAAATAAATTAGGGATTACCCTCTTTTTAATTTAAAACTAAAAATGGATGTACCAATGGAAATGCAAAATCAGGTAATGGGCTATGATAGAGCTGCGACCATGTTTTCTCCAGATGGACATTTATTACAAGTTGAATATGCTGAAAAAACAGTGAGACTTGGTTCGGCTAGCATTGGATTTTCTTGTAAAGATGGTATTGTGATAATTGCAGATAAAAGAACGAGAGATAAGCTTATTGTCAATGAATCTGCAAACAAAATACAGGAAGTAGATGACCACATCATAGCAAGTGCAGCTGGAATATTAAGCGACTCAAGAATATTAATTGAAAAAGCGCAGCTTTTAGCTCAACAGCATCAAGTAACCTATGATTCTGGGATAGATGTTGAATCCATAATAAAAGAAATTTCTGATTTGAAGCAAGCATTTACCCAATATGGCGGAGCAAGACCATTTGGAGTTTCAATAATGGTTGCTGGACTTTCTGGAGCTAAGAGCAAGTTGTTTGTTTCTGACGTTACTGGAAATTATTATGAGTACAAAGCCAGTGCTATTGGAGAAAATGATGAAAGAATAAGAGAAATGTTGAGAGAAGAAAACTTTGACTTGACTATTGATGATGCAATAAAACTAGGATTTAAAATTTTCAAGAAATTGCTAGCAAAAAATTTTGAAACAAGCAGATTTGATGTTTGTTATATCACAATCAAAGATAAAAAATTAGTAAGACTTGACGAAGAGGAAATTAAAAAATACGTGCGATAGATTAAAATGGTTAATATTACAGCGAGATACAGAGCAAAAGGAAAGAATTTTGAAGTTTTAGTCAATGCTGATAAAGCATCCCAATTTAAAAAAGGATTAAGCACAATTGAGAATGTTTTGGCAACAGATCAGATTTTCTATGATATTAAAAAAGGGCTCAAAGCTAGCACAAGTGATTTGAAAGATTGTTTTGGAACAGATAACTCTAGGGATGTTGCTGAAAGAATAGTTAAAAATGGAGAAGTTGAACTGCCATTAGAACTTAAGAGACAAGAACAAGAAAACAGGATAAAGCAAGTTGTTGCTTTTTTTGTTAAAAATGCCGTTGATACAAGAACTGGTCTGCCTTTTACTGAGAAAAGAATAGAAGAGGCAATGGGTCAGGCAGGAATTAGTGTTGAAAATAAGCCGATTAATCAGCAAGTAAACTCAATTGCAAGCAAATTAAAAACTATTCTGCCATTGAAGATTGCAACCAAGAAATTGAAGATAACAATTCCAGCTGTTCATGCTGGGAAAGTTTATGGTTTATTGAATGAATATAAAGAAAAAGAAAGCTGGCTTGACAACGGAGATTTAGTCTGTGTCGTTAATATTCCCTCTGGATTGCAGATGGAATTTTATGATAAATTAAATGGGGTAACCCACGGCTCTTCAATAGCTGAAGAGATAAAAGAATAGGTTTAAAAACTAAGATGAATGAAGAAAAAAGTATGAATGAAGAAAATAAGCGGGAAATAGGAATACCAGGAGAAATTATTGTAAAAGGTTCTGATTACTTGCCAGGAGAGGGTACAAGAAGAAACGGAGAAGAAATTCTAGCAACTAAGTTTGGATTAATTGATATCTCTGGGAGATTAGTCAAAATTATTCCTTTGTCTGGGATATACATGCCTCGACCTGGAAATGTTGTAATTGGAAGAGTGCTGGATGCTAATTTTAGTGGTTGGATGATGGATATTAATGCTCCCTACTCAAGCTTTCTGCCTGTTGTAGAATGTCCTAGATTTATCAAAGGAGATTTGACTGAATTCTTAGCAATAGGAGATATGGTTGTATGTAAGGTAGACAATGTTAAACCAAAAGGAGTTGATTTAACAATAAAGCTTCGAGGACTAGGAAAACTAGAAAACGGGATGATTATCTTTATTAATTCAAATAAAGTTCCAAGAGTAATAGGAAGAGAGGGGAGCATGATAAAAATGATTAAGGACGAGACTAAATGCGATGTTGTTGTCGGACAGAATGGAGTAATCTGGATTTCTGGAAGCAATGTTGAAGATGAATTAAAAGCCAAGGAAGCAATAATATTTGTTGTTGAAAAAAGTTTTGTTGAGGGCTTGACAGAAAAAGTTAAAGAATGGTTTGATGGGAGGAAAAAATGAATTATGGATATAGAGTAAAAGGAAGAATACTCAAAGAAGGAGAAAGTGCAAGAGAACCAGGGGAGGATTATGTTGAGAGGGGAGTTCTTACATCCGGCAGTAGTTTAACAAACTATGAATTAATTTACCCTGCTGGAACAAGCAATGAAGATATGATTGTCCTTGGAGATGCAGCAAGAAGCTTATTTAAGAGGGGAGCAACTAAATTAGAAATTAAATGTAGAAAAAAATAATGGCATACACGAAGAGATTTGATGGAAGAAAATTTGATGAATCAAGAAAGATGGAAGCTAAAGTTGGTGTTGTGAAAAATGCCGATGGTTCTGCTATGTTTCGATTTGGAGATACAATTGCAATAGCTGTTGTTTACGGGCCTAAACAAATGCATCCACAGCATATGCAAGATCCAAAAAGAGGATTATTAAGATGCAATTATGATATGTTGAGTTTTTCTGTTCCTGAGAGAAAGAGACCTGGGCCAAACAGAAGAAGCCAGGAGATAGGTAAGGTAACAGAATGGGCTTTATCTTCTGTTGTTGATTTGGAATCTTATCCAAATACTGTTGTTGATGTTCACATCATGATTTTACAGGCAAATGCCTCAACAAGATGTGCTGGGATAAATGCAGCTTCTATGGCTTTAGCTTCAGCAGGAATATCAATGAAGGAGCTTGTTTCAGCTGTTTCAATAGGTAAAATAGATGACAAGATTGTTGTTGATTTAATAAAAGAAGAAGAAGATTATGAAGATGGAGAAGGGGCTACAGACATGCCAATGGCTTTCACAAAATCTGGCGAAATAACATTATTGCAGTTAGATGGAAGAATTCGTCCTGAAGAACTAAAGGAAGCTGTTAAAATTGGCAAGAAAGCTTGCAAAGAAATTTATGAACTACAGAAAAAAGCATTGAGAAAAATGGAGGAAAAATAATGGAAATATCAAATTTAACAAAACAGAGAATACTCGATTATTTGAATGAGGGGAAGAGATTTGATTCTAGAAATCTTGAAGATTTTAGGAAGATTGAAATTGAGATTGGTGTAAGCAAGAATGCAGAGGGGAGCGCAAGAGTAAAATTTGGGAATACAGAAGTTATTGCTGGGGTCAAAATTGCAACAGCCGAGCCCTATACTGATCATGAGGGAGAAGGAACACTAATGACAACTTGTGAACTTCTTCCTTTGTCATCTCCAAGATTTGAATCTGGTCCCCCATCTATTGAAGCAATTGAGATAGCTAGGATCGTTGATAGGGGAGTCAGAGAATCTGGGTTTATTGATTTTGGCAAGTTATGCATAAAAGAAGGGGAAAAAGTTTATTCAATTATGCTTGACATATATCCTTTAAATGAAGATGGAAACATGATTGATGCGGCTGCTCTAGCATGTGTTGTTGCTTTGAAAAATGCAAAAATGCCAAAATATGATGAAAAAACAGGAAAAATTGAATTTGGCAAGCTAACAAATAAGCCTATTCCATTAACAGATAAGACTCCTTTAACAATAACTTTCCACAAGATTGGCAAGAAAATAATTGTCGATCCCACTAGAGAAGAAGAAGATACAAGTGAAGCAAGAGTCTCAATGGCTTTATTTGGGAAGAAAGAAGTTATGATTACGGCAATGCAGAAGGGTGGAGAAGCTGATTTAACAGAAGAAGAACTAGAAAAAATGCTTGATTTAGGGGTGGAAAAGTTTAAAGAGCTTTCAAAATTAGTATATAAGGCTGTTGGGGAGTAATTAAACTGCAAGCAGTTTAACATCTTGGAGATTTTGATAAATCCCCAAGCTTTTAAAAATTTGATAATTTATTAAAATGATAGTAAAAGAAGATAAGAAAGAAAATTTTACAAAATACGAAGTTGCAAGAATTTTGGGAGCAAGAGCTTTGCAAATTGCAATGGATGCGCCTTTACTTTTAAAAGTTGACAAAGAGCAACTTGAGAATGCCAGATATGATCCTTTGAGAATTGCGGAGATTGAGTTTCATGCTGGTGTCCTGCCCATAACTGTTAGAAGACCATTTCCAAAAAAAGTTGATATTGGCTTGAAGAAAGAAGCTGCTATGGAAGGAAAAGAAAGCGAAGAAGAAACCGAGGAAAAGAAAATAGTCCAGGAAGGGGAAATTATGGAGTTAACTACTCCTGAAGATGAGGTTGAAGAAACCTCTGGTGGAATCGAGGCAGAAGCTGCTGAGATTTGATGGTTTCTAGAGATAAATTTTGAGAGGTAAAAACTAACTGATGTTTTGTGTAGGTTTTAATTGAGTTCATTGGTTTAATTAACCAACCTGCACAATTTTTCCTGCGGCGAACAAGATTTTTTCTTATTACTATCAAAAGTAGAAATCTTTATTAATCGGTTTTCTCTTGAGAATATATGAGAATAAAAGAAGTGAGCGCCAGAATAATAAAAGATTCCAGAGGTGAAGAAACAATTGAAGTTCTTGTGAGAACTGAACATGGAATATTTTCAGCAAGCTCTCCATCGGGAACATCAACTGGAAAATATGAATCTAGGAGTTTTCTGGGAAGTGTTCAGCATGATATTATTCAGCTTGAAAATAATAAGTTTGATTTTTCCATTGAACAGTTTAAAGATTTAGAGAAAATTGAAGCTGTTATCAGAGGAAAAATAGGAGCGAACAGCTTGTTTGCTCTAGAAACTAGCATTCTTAAAGCCCTGGCTGTTGAACAGGGAAAGGAACTTTGGCAACTGGTAAATGAAAAAGCTAGAAGAATGCCCTATCCTGTTGGAAATTGTATTGGTGGGGGTTTACATACTCAATTAACAAATTTTACTAAGCCAGATTTTCAAGAATATCTTGTTATTCCGAAAGCTGTGAAGTTTGTTGACAGAGTTTTCCTAATGAATAAGGCATGGGAAACTTGTGGGAAAATTTTGAAATTAAGAAAAGCCCAAGGAAAATTAAACTATGAGGGAGCATGGGCAACTAGTTTCGAAAATGAAGAAGCATTAGATGTTCTGAATAAGGTTAGAGAAGAGCTTGAGTCAAGTGAGCGGGTTGAAATTGGATTAGACATGGCTTCGAGCAGTTTCTTTAATTTTACCTATAATTACAAGAATCCCGGGAAGAGATTAAAGACAGAGCAGCAGCTTGAATATGTTAAAGAGCTAATTGAAAAATATAGACTTGGGTATGTGGAAGATCCTTTTAATGAAGATGATTTTGATTCTTTTGCAAAATTAAGACAGGATATAATCAAGTCTAGGGCTTGCTTAATTGTAGGGGATGATTTAACAGCCAGCCATTTAGAAAGATTTAGAAAAGCGCTTATGTCCAGAAGCATTAATTCTGTTATATTAAAACCAAATCAGAATGGAAGCTTGCTAGAAATAAAAAAATTAAGTGACGCCTGCAAGAAATATGAGATTGCAACTGTTTTCTCCCATAGAAGCGGAGAGACAATGGATTATGCTGCTGCTGATTTAGCATTTGGTTTGCAGTCTGATTTTGTCAAGTTTGGCATACGAGGTAAGGAGAGAGAAATTAAGCTTGATAGGTTGATGCAGATTGAAAAAAATATTGAGAGATAACAACTAACTTTAACTAACCAATGAACTCAATTTCCCAATGCATCAAAAAATTTTCTATTACCAATTGTAAAAATAACTGCAAAATGGCCGAACTCTGAGGCTATGAAGCAGGGCTAAATTTATTCGAGCCCGAGCTTGCGAGGGCGAGAAGTAAGATTTAAAAACCCCCCATATCTAGGGTTTTTATAATGTCAAAAATGCTTAATAAATTTGCATTTCTGAGCATCCAAAAATTCCAAAATTTCGGAGGAATTTTTTGATCACGTACCGGCTGAAATAAATCCGGACAAACTCGTGAACTTATTATAATATGAGATACTATGAAGTTATAGGAGAAGTTAATGGTCATTATGAATCAGAAAGGATTCCTGCTGGATGCAGAAGAGAAGCATTAAGAATGGCTGAGACGGGGATATTAGCAGATAAGAGGGTAATTGGGAGATTGCTAAATTCCGAGATATTATTCGAATATAAAACAAGAGAATAAAAACATGGCGCGAAAAAAGAAAACAGAACAAACTGAAGGAAAAGTTGAAGCAGTTGAAGAAAAGAAAGATGTAGCTGAAGCTACAGAAGAATTCCCTGATATAGATATAGGAATTGATATATTCTCCCCGCAAGCACCTATTGAGGGCGGAAAAGAAGAAGTAAAGAAAAAAATTACTAAAAAAGAGCTTGAGGAAAAAGCAAAAAAGCTAGCTGAAAAACTCGGAGAAGTAACAAGCGAAGAGCTGAAGGAAAAGCTGGAAGCATCCAGAAAAACTTTAGTTCCTGTTAATGATTATGTTGATTCTGGGATTTATATTGGAACAAAGGTTATAACCCCCCACATGAGGCCTTTTGTATACAGAAGGAGAAATGATGGAATCGCAATAATCAATAAAAATTTAATTGACAAACAGTTAAGAGAGCTTATCAAGAAACTAATCAAGTATGATCCTGAAAATTTCATTGTTGTGTGCAAAAGAGAAGCTGGCTGGAAAGCTGTTGAAAAATTTTCTCAATTAACAGGAGTAAGAATTTTCACTAAAAAATATCCTGCTGGAATTTTAACAAATCCGAGATTGCCAAACTTCTTTGAAACAGATATGGTTTTTATTTGCGATCCTTGGATTGATAAAAATGCTTTGAATGATGCAAAGATAGTGAAGAAAAAAGTTTTTGGAATCTGTGACACAAACAATTATACATTCGGTGTTGATGAATTTGTTCCTGGAAACAACAAACACAGTAAGTCAATAGGATTAATTTTCTATATTCTGGCTAGAGAATATCTAAAAGAAAAGAAGATTGACAAAGAAGTCAAGATGAGTGATTTTGTTGAGGATGACAGCCAGCAGGCTTAGTAATTAAGTGCAGCAAAGAAAGGTTTTTAAACTAAAAGGAATTAAAGTTAACATGAATGAATTGCAACTTCTAACATGTTCGAGTATTGATTTAAAATGGTTTCAAGAAAATTCTGAAAAGCTTAGAGCAAACTATGAAAGTCAATTTGTAGCAATAAAAAACTGTTCAGTTATAGATGCAGATAAAAATGCTAGTATTTTAATAGGAAAACTTGAGAAAAAAGGAGAAGATAGCAATTTAGTTCTTATTAAGTTTGTAACTCCTAAGGGCGAAATTGTTATATTATAACAATGAGAATACCTTTATTGACTTCTTTAAACCAAGAAGAAATGACTTATTTGAATAATACGGTTTTACTAACAACCCCAAGAAAAATATTAAATACCTCTTTTATTTTAGATACTGGCTCTCCTAAAACAATATTAAGCTATCTTGATGCAATGAGGCTGCAGATTTCTTTTGAATCTTTACCAAAAACAAATATTGTAAGAATAGGGGGAAGAAAATATCAAGGATATTGCTTTAATCGGCTTACCTTTTGTTTCAGAAGTGAAGATGGAAAACTGATTAAAGAAGAATTTCCTGTTTGTGTTATAAAGCCAACATCTGAAAAAGAAATGGAGGAACTATACAACATCCCCACTATTATTGGAACTGATTTTTTAAAAGAGAAAAAGTATATTTTATTCTGTGATATGACAAATAATGTGGCATATTTAGAGAAGAAAGATGAAGAGTGAGGGGTTAATATTAGAAATCAAGTTTGTTCAATAAATCTTTTCCTTTTCTAGTTAATTCGTAGTATTTAAAATAATGATCTTTGGGATTTTTGCAAAGAACTAAACCTTCTTTTACGAGTTCTCCTAAACAAAATCAAAAAATTCATAGAAACATCAAAAATTAAATGGGAAAAGTCTGGCGATGATAAAAGAGATAATAATTAATATAATTACTCCTATAATAATTAATATAATCCGTCTTGAGAGATTTGATTGCATTTTTCCTTCGAGAATTTTATTAACCTTGCCTAAAATTAATGATAATAGAATATATCCTAATAGGATTACAATAAAAGGAACTAGAAAACCCAATATAGAATAAGATAAGACTATCACAAATTCATACCAAGAAACTAAGAGTATTCCTATCCCAAGCACTGAAAAAAGGATAGTGTTTAATATAATAGAAATTAAAGCAAATAGCCATCCTTTTTTAAGATTCTCTATAAAGCTCATGAATTACAATAAATTTTCATGTTTATAAACATACGGTTAACTGCTTTTTCTCGTCTCAAAATTCTTAAAATTTATAGAAACATTTATAAACCTATTTTGAATGAAAATTTTACCTAAAATGGTTATAATAGCTAGGATGAGTGCCTTAATGAACAATGTTAGGGTATGAGGTATATGTAAGGCTCAATTCTAGCAAGTTTATTCTTGTTGAATATAGGAAAAATTAAACGAATAATTGATATTGGTTGAGTTGAATTATTGAGAGGTAAATTCTAAACTTTTTCGGTATACTTGGTAATTGTGCGATTGGTTTAAAAAATCTTGAATCCAATTAAAAAGTTGACAAAAATTTTTAGATTTATCAATGATAAATGATTTATTAGTTAGCTAATGTCGTCAGTAAATAATCTGTGTGAAATCCAGTTTATCCTGCTGGCGGCTGCGGCTATCTGGTTTGCACTTAGACATGCAAGTCTCTCGAAAGATGGCGAACTGCTCAGTAACACGTAGCTAACCTGCCCTATGGTCGTGAATACCGTCGGGAAACTGACGATAAGGCGCGATATGAGATATTTTCTGGAAAGAGATTTCTTTGAAGGTTACCATAGGATGGGGCTGCGGTGGATTAGGTAGTTGGCGGGGTAATAGCCCACCAAGCCTGTGATCCATAAGGGTCTTTAGCGAGAGAGCCCTGAGAAGGACTCTGAGACACTAGTCCTAGCCCTACGGGGTGCAGCAGTTAGGTATTTTTTGCAATGCGCGAAAGCGTGACAAAGCGAGCCAGAGTGATTTTCATTTTTTGAAAATCTTTTGTCAGCTGTAAAAAGGCTGATGAATAAGGACTGGGCAAGACCGGTGCCAGCCGCCGCGGTAATCCCGGCAGTCCGAGTCGCAGCCACAATTATTGGGTCTAAAACATCCGTAGCTTGCTTTACAAGTCTCTTGTGAAATCCGGCATCTTAAGTGTCGGGCGTGCAAGAGATACTGTATTGCTAGAGACTGGGGGGCGTAAAGAGTACAGTCAAGGTAGTGGTAAAATACGTTGATCTTGACTGGACTAACAATTTAGCGAAGGCACTTTACGATAACAGTTCTGACAGTGAGGGATGAAGGCTAGGGGCGCAAAATGGATTAGATACCCATGTAGTCCTAGCAGTAAACACTGCACACTAAACATCGTGACCTCCTCGAGAGGTTGCGGGGCTGTAGCGAAGGCGAAGAGTGTGCTACCTGGGAAGTATAGTCGCAAGACCGAAACTTAAAGGAATTGGCGGGGGAGCACTACAACGGGTGACGCGTGCGGTTCAATTAGATTCTACACCGTGAACCTCACCAGGATCGACAGCAGAATGAAGGTCAGTCTAAAGGGCTTACCTGACACGCTGAGAGGAGTTGCATGGCCGACGTCAGCCTGTGTCGTGAGATGACCTGTTAAATCAGGTAACAGGCGAGACC
>JAPLYA010000022.1 GCA_026395775.1 Candidatus Pacearchaeota archaeon | reverse complement strand
AGTTTTCAGAATAAAATATCATTTTGTCTTTTGTATTAAATATAGAAAAGATTTGTTTCTTGATGAAAAATACACTCAATTTGTAATAGAAACTTGCAAAGGTTTTGAGCAAAGATACTCAATGAAATTTGAAACAATTGGGTTCGATGAAGACCATGTTCACTTTATGATTCAATCTGTGCCAAAATATTCTGCATCAAAAATATTCCAAATTGTGAAGAGCATAACTGCAATCAAGATGTTTGAAGCTAATAAAGAGATTAAAGAAGAATTGTATGGCGGAGAATTTTGGAGTGATGGGGGTTATGTTGCAACTGTCGGAGAAGGAGTAAATGCAGACATAATCAGAGATTACATCAAAAAGCAAGGAAGAAAAGGAGAACAGCTTAAGCTGTTCGATTTCATTTAGAGATGCCCTGTGCTCTTGGCACAGGGAGGTTCACTATCCGGAAGATGGAATAATTGAGTTTGAAATGGGTTTTGATTCTTTAGAGAGTCCTTTTGATGGAGTAGGCTATGGCTATTCTTTTGGAATAATTGATGACTGAAGAAGATGATTTTTATTTTTTGGTAAAATAAAAAATTATTTTTGTATTTGAGTCTATAATTCTTAAAACTTATTCTGTCTTAAACTCCACAATATCTTTATCTTTTAAAACATGATTCAAGCCGACTGCTTGATTTGGAAACTTGCTGCTAGGACCGGAAACTCGAGCTTGTTTTATGCTGCTTGGAGGAATTCTTATTTTTCTTGCCAAATCTGAAATTGTTGAGTCTGGTGGAAGAAGAACTGGCTTGTCATCAACTTGTTTTTGCCCTGGAGATTTTGTGTAAACCCTGCAAATTTTAAATCCAGAGATAATTTTTTCTTTTAAAGCCGACTCGTTCTCTCTTGTTAGGGCAGAATAGATAATAAAGTTATATTTTTTGCTTTGCAAGTAGGCTTGGAACTTGCGTTTTTCTTCTGCTGACAATAGGTCGGATTTGTTTAGGATGATTAATCTGTTTTTTGTTGAATTCTCTAGAAAAGGCCAGATTTTTTCAAGTTCTTTTGGATTTGTGATTAGAATTAGCAATAAATCAGTTGTATTTGCTATTGATTGATCGAAGGATTCGTGATTTATTGCAGGCAAATCCACAATTTGGATATATAATCCTTGATGAAACATTGTTCCAACTAATGGCAAGAGAGTCGTGTATAAACTTGAGGAGATTTTTGGTTTGGCATTTGTTAGGTTTGCTAGAATGCTTGATTTGCCAGAATTTGTCAAGCCAATGAGCGTAGCTTGCAAATCTTCTTTGGATATGCCTTTTTTGCCCTTGCCCCTCTTCTTTTTTTCAACTAGCTTCTCTTTTAGTTTTTTCAATCTTAATTTGAGGTCTGCTCTTAGGGACTCGCCACCTTTATGATGGGGCATGTAGGAAATCATCTTTTGCAATGCAAGAAGTTTCTGTTCATCAGTTATTGCTAGATGAAATTCTTTTTCAGCTTGGCTATACTCAAAGGATACGTTTGTTGTCATGAAAACTAAATGAAATGTTAATTTTTATAGTTTTCTTAAATGTTTGGATGTTAGAATCTTATGCAGATTGGCAAGCATATTTGGGATTGAAGACTATAATGTGTGTGCTGTGGGTTATCTTGGCAATAAAGCATAATTCTATAAACTTCTTTCTTTTAGAAAAAGAAACAAAACTAAAGTAAAAAATGAAAACCGGTTTATTATTTTCTGGTGGGAAAGACAGCTGTTTAGCTTTGCATAAGTTTGGGAAAGAGGAGATTGATGTGCTTCTCTCATTGATGCCTAAAAATAAAGATTCTTGGATGTTTCATCAGCCCGATCTGAAATTGTTGAAGATGCAGGCGAAGATGCTTGGATTGAAGCTAGTAATTCAGAAGACAGAGGGCAAGAAAGACTTGGAATTGAAGGATTTAGTTAATTTATTAAAGAAAAGCAAGATTGATAAGCTTGTGATTGGGGGGTTAGCTAGTAACTATCAGGGAGATAGACTAAAAAATATCTGTAGTGAGCTTGGAATTAAGTTAGAGGCCCCTCTGTGGGGGTATAGCCATGAAAAATTGTGGAAAGAGTTGCTTGACAAGGGGTTTAAAATTATTTTGACTAAAATAAGCTGTGAAGGAATTCCTTCCGGATTCCTGGGGGAGATAATTGATAAGAAAAAGTTTTTAGATTTGGAAAAATTGAGCAGAAAATATAAGTTTAGACTGGATTTTGAGGGAGGAGAGGCTGAATCTGTTGTTTTGTTTATGCCTGGATTTAGGAGAGAGATAAAAGTTCTGGGTAAGATAGAAAGCGAGGGAGATTATAGGCATTTTCTCAAGATAACTGGTGTTAAATGATTTTTTGTTGAGAGATAAATAACAAACTAATTTTGTATACTTAACATGGGGTTCATCAGCTTTGGAATTGATTAAAAAAACTTTGAAAACAATTTTCCCTGCGACTAAAAGAGTTTTATTTTTACTTCTTTTATTGATAAATAATTAAACTATTTCAACATATTTTAAGGGGGTTTCTTGGTTTAATTAACTAAACACATTTTTTCTTTTAACAATCACTGAAATTAAAAGTTTAAATATGCAACTTGCTTAATTTAATTATAAAAGAGGAAAAATGGCTGAATTTTATAAAGAAAAACTGAAGAATGGATTAACTGTATTGTTTGAGAAGAGAAATGCGAGTTGTGTTGCATCTTCTTGTGCTGTAAAAGAGGGCTATTCTTTTGAAATTCAAGAAAAGAAAGGAGTTTCCCATTTTTTAGAGCATTTGATATTTAAAGGCACAAAAACAAGAAGCTATAGGCAGATAGCAGAGGAGATTGAGAAAAAAGGAGGGGTGTTAAATGCTTATACTGAAGAAGAATCTACGTGCTATTGGAATAAATTGCCTAGCAAACACTTGAATTCAGGATTGACTATTGTTAAGGATTTAATTTTAAATCCGAGAATGGCCGAAAAAGACTTTATTAGAGAAAAAACAGTTATCCTTGAAGAGATAAAGATGTATCATGATAATCCCAATGCCTATGTTCTTGACAAGATAAAAGAAATGCTTTACAAAAAACCATTTGGTATGGCGGGGGCGGGAACTTACGAAACAGTTAAGAATCTCGAGATTAAAGATTTGAGAAATTTTTTCAGAAAAAAATATGCTGTCAATAGAATGATGCTGTGTGTTGTTGGAAATGCAGATTTTGAGAAAATAAAGGATTTTGGCATGAAGTTTCCCAGCACAAAAGCTGGCGAGAGTAAAATTAAAATAGAAAAAATAAACGAACATTATATAGAACAAAGACAAGGTTTGGATCAAGCTTGTCTTGCTTTGGGTTTTCATGCTGTTCCCAGCTCTTCCAGCAGGAGTTATGACTGGGAAATTTTTAATGTTATATTGGGATTTGGCATGGCTTCAAGATTGTTTGAAGAAGTGAGAGAGAAACGAGGCTTGGCTTATGATATAAAGAGTTTTATCCAACAGGGCAAGAATTATGGCTATCAAGTGGTATATGCTGGAACAACAAAAGAGAATATAAAAGCGTGTCAGGAGATAATACTAAAGGAATATGGAAAAATGAAAAATATTAGCAATAGGGAATTTGAACAGGCAAAAGAGCAGTTAATTGGGTTGAGAAAAGTGGAAAGCGAGGAAAGCGTGAATGTGATGAATGCTCTAATTAACGAGGAGATTTCTGGAAAAGCAGAAGAATTTTATGATTATGATAATAAGATAAGCAAAATTAAGCTGGAAGAAGTTAAAGCAATTTCCAGGCAAAAAGGATATAGCTCAGTTATGCTTGTTCCCGGATAAAAGAAGTAAAAAATGAGCTTCGCTTTGCATACTTAACTTGCAAGTGAGCAATGGTGTCAATTAAACAACCAATCGGCTGTGACTTTCTTGTTTACTGAAACAGTTTTATTTTTAAAAATAATCAAAAAATATAAAAAAGAAAAAGGATAAAAAACAAGATTATTTCTTGTAATTTCTCATAAGCTTGCCTATTCCAACTACTAGAACAGCTAGTGCAACTACCCAATTAAACCAGGCACCCGAAAAGGTTGTAGGTATTAATAATTGCAATACAAGCAAAACTCCTAGCAATGTGACAAGCCAGGCTGTTAACTTTGCCATTTTTCTTTCCCTCCTTTTGATAATATTATTAAGAAGAAGTTATTTAAATATCTTATTATTATTGAATGGATGATTATTATTAAGGTTCCTGGAGTAAATGGGAATAAAGAATCAAGAAACTCGGGAAATGCTATTTTGAAAGAGCTTGAGAAAGTTGTTAATTCAAAAGGCAGGACAATTGATAGTCAAATTCTAAATCTAGAGGAAATTCATGTGAATAATGATAAGCTCGATGAGCAGGATAAACTTATCTATGAAAATTCACTTGATTTACTTTCAGAGCAAGATAAAACAATTTTTCTTGGTGGCGACAATAGCTTGAGTTACTCGACTATTTCGGCTTTTTTTGATAGTTTTCCCGGATTTGTTCTTGTTTTTGACAAATCCTTAGATATAGACGATTATTCTGATATTCCCGGGAATAAATCTTGGTTGAAAGCTTTGGTTGAAAGATATAAAACTGAAAATATTCTAGTTGTTGGAGCTAGTGAAGCTTTGAATAAGGAGTTTTTTAATAAAAATAAGATTAAAGTTGTTTCCTTGCAACAGTTTACAGCTGATTTGAAAGATACAACTGATTTTATTATGGAAATAAGCCAGGGCAAGCCCTTGTATGTCTGTTTGGATATTGGTTGTGTTAATGAAGAAGGATTTAGCAATCAGCAAATTCTCTATATTATGAAGAGAATTGCAATGATGAAAAATTTGAAAGCTTTGGATATAGTTGAAGTTGACAATGAGAAGAAAATTAAGCTTGCGAGCAAGATTTTAGCTGAGTTTTTGTGATATTTGTTGATAAAAATAAAACTATTTCAGTATATGGGGTGATTGTTTCATTCGCTTGGTTCATTGAGTCCAGAAATTTTCTATTAACTCTTCTTCTTATCTTTATGTTTTTCTAACTTATCTATTTTTTCTTCCAACTTGTCAAGCTTTTCTAGAATTAATTTTGTATTTTTGTATGTTAGTTTGATTCTTCTGTTTCTTAAACCTGCTAGAATAAGTTTTATCAGCCAGTATACCAGAATTATTATAATTATTGCTAGTGCTACATCAACATAAGGCTTGAATAAGCTGAGAATACTTGAAAAGGTGCTTTTGGTCACATCATTTGCTAAACTGGTTATATCTGAGCCTAGAATTTTAGAAGTTATATTTTCCATTGTTACTCGAGAACAATAAGGTATATAAAACTATTTTTACTTATCTTGAGATGAATCGCGTCATTTGGTATTTGATTATATCTGATATATTAATATTATCTGCATTTGGATTGATGAGTCCTATTTTTGCTATTTTTTTAAACGAAGGAATTTCAGGAGGAAGCATTATTGCAGCTGGAACAGCCGTCACTATATTTTTTCTAGTTAAGTCAATTGTTCAATTGCCTTTGTCTATGTATCTTGACAAGAAAAGAAGTAAAATAGGGTTTTTATTGTTGGGAACTTTTCTTGTTGTGATAGTGCCTTTTGCATATGCTTTTTCTCCTAGTATCGGGTTTATTTTTATAGCTCAAGTTTTATATGCTTTGGGGGCTGCTATGGCTTATCCTGCCTGGTTTTCGTTGTTTACCATGTACTTAGATAAGAAACATCGAGGTTTAGAGTGGAGTTTGTGGAGTACTGGAGTGGGCCTGGGAACAGCTCTAACTGCTTATCTTGGAGCCATTGTTGCGAAAAACTTAGGATTTAAGACTTTGTTTTTTATTGTTGGAGCTGTGTCTTTGCTTGGGATGATTGTTCTTTTATTCTTGAGTAAGAAATTTTTAAAAGAAGTTGAAGATGGAGTAAGTTTAGTTAGACTAAAACAGCAGAAACACTAGGAAAATGAAGAAAATTAAAAATTTTCAGCCCCAAGAAAATTCCAGAAAAATTTTCTGGATCCAGAAATCCCAATTTTATGAGGAATTTCTTGGTTTCAAAAATCAGGAGATTTATTGAAATGAGACTATTTATTGCTATTGATATTCCTAAAAAAATTAAGAAAGAGATTGCCAAGACTCAAGATAAGCTGCCTGAATTCGAGGGCAAGAAAACCGAAATTGAAAATTTACATCTAACTCTTAAGTTTCTTGGGGAAGTTGATGAAAAACTAGTGGAGAAGATTAAAAGTAAACTCCAAGAAGTTAAATTTAAGAAATTTGAAGCTGAAATTTCTGAACTTGGGGTTTTTAGAGAGAATTTTATTAAGATTGTTTGGCTGAAAATTGATAACTGCTTGGAATTGCAGAAGGAGATAGATGAAAAATTGAAGATTCTTTTTCCTAGGGAAGAAAGATTTATGGGGCATTTGACTATTGCTCGAGTAAAAAATTGTGATAAAACAATTTTTTTAGAAAATCTGAAGAAGATAAAAACTAAAAAAATGAAATTTGTTGTTGAGAATTTTAGATTGAAGAAATCTGATTTAACTAAAGAGAAGCCTGTTTATGAAGATTTGGTTGAAGTTAAGCTTATCTGAGAATTTTTAGGTTTTGCTGGTAATGACTAACTTCGTTTCAGCATACTTTTTAATTGTATTGGTTTAGATAATTGTTTTCTAAACCAATGAAGGCCCTTGGCTTAACTGCCGAAATAGTTTACTATTTATCTCTTAATATTTAGTAATTTCCTCAGAAGTGGTGAGATATAAACCCTTAGTAGTAGTCTTCGGTTATTTAAATACTTTCGGTTTTGAATATATATTTTCTAGAACAATTTTGTTTATATAGTTCGAGTTGCTTGAGATATTTTAATGGAAGGAAAAAAATTCCCAAATGATTTTTCACTAGAGCAATTTTGCGAAACTTTCATTAGTAAAGCTATAGAAACTACTTCTTTAGGTTTGGATTCAGAGCATTTTGATGAAAAAGTCTTTGGTGATGTTGCTTCTGAAATGAGAATACCCCACGAGGCAGTTAAGCATTTACATCATAGCCTTTATTGGGCCCTTTTCCCCAAGGTTCTTGTGGCATACCAAAAAAAACCCGCTGATAGGGAACAATATATAAGATTAATAAGGAGACTTAGCGAGCCCCAAATTAAAGATTATGCAAAGCGAATCCTTGACGAACAAAGGTCATATTTACAAGCGAGAGTTTCCCGATTTAATGAATTAGCTGAAGCGGCTTAGTAGTTTTCATCTACCAATTTGAAAACATCAGCTTTTTTACCTATTTCTTTTTTTAATTCTTCTTGACTTGAATTGAAGATATTCTTTAAATTTCCAAACCTCTTTAACAGCTTCTTTGCTGTTTTTGGGCCTATGCCTGGAAAACCTTCTAGAATATACTGCAATTGCTCTTTTTTGTTGAAGGATTTTTTTACAGCCCTAATGCCTGATTCTGTTTCCTGTTTTCTTGCTAAAACTGAGATGAAGCTAGCTGTGTCTTTGTAATCTTTTGTAAATAAAATAGGGACGTTGTGTTTTAGCAAGATTGACAGCAGGAAACCTCTGATGGCATTTGGATTTATGCTTGAGCTATGCTCACTATAAAGCTCTTGTTCATCTATTCCTTCTACTAGCAACAGCCTTGAAGGATATTGCTGGAGTTCTTGCAACTGGTTTGCTAGTCTCTGGTTTATCATGCTTGACAGAAAATCAGAAACTGTTTTTCTCTCAATTGCTGTTCCCTTAACTAGAAAATCTGCAACAGGCAATTGGCTAAATTCCACATCTATTCCGTGACTGACTAGCTCTGCTATTACTAGAGAATTTTTTTCTCTATGGTCAACTTGAATTTTAGGTTTTTCCAGTTCTTTGGCTTGTTCTTGTTGTCTTGTTTTTGAGAATATGTCGAAGAAGGTCATTTTTTAAAACAATTTTTTTTGAGATGATTCTTGTTTAGTATCCTGATTGTCAAAATCCTGTTTGACTGAATCTAGAGCTTTGTACATCTTTTTTTCTTTGCTGAAAGCTGCCCAGTAGTAAGCCTCATCTCTTGTGGCTTTTGTTACTAGGGTGATTAGTTTTCCCGGGATGAGTCTTGCGGTTCTTCCCCGCCTTTGAATTGTTCTGATTGCAGAGGGGATTGGCTCATAAAAAATCACTGCATTTACCTCGGGAATATCGAGGCCCTCTTCAGCAATCTGGGTTGCGCACAAAATATTAATTTTACCCAAACTAAACTCAGAAATTATTTCTTGCTGCTCTTTTTGTGACAAGCCTGTTTCGTCTTTTCCTTGGCCTTTCTTGGCTTGGCCAACAAAAACTTTTGCGTTTATTCCAGGAATCTCATTAAGAGTTTTGCAGATTTTTGTTACTGTATCTCTGAACTGGGCGAAAACAATTGTTTTTACCTTTGGATTTGTTTTTAGCTCTTCTTGGATAATCTCCTTGAGCTTGATTAATTTAGGATGTTCTATTTTCCTTGCTAGCAGCTCGGTAAGTTTGGTATAAGCTTGATTGAACTCGGGTTGCTTGACTAGATTCTGAACAGCTTTGCTTTTTCCTTGCTTGGCTTGGGAGAATAATTCTTGAATATAAGAGTTGAAAGAAAAAAGAGTTTGGGTTTCTAGTAATTCTATTGCATGTTGTAGCTTTAGGGCCTGGGCACAAACACTTGCTCCAACAAGAAGATTAAAATGCTTGTTGCCTGAGGAAATTGAACGCATTATCCTGTGTTGCAGCTCGAGTAATGTTCTTTTATTTGCGTTTGTAAATAGAAGCTTCCTAGACTTGAGTTCATCAACCCGCTTGTCAAATATGGATTTTAATAAAATTTTTATTTCTAGGTGCTTGAATATTCATGTTTTCTAGAATTTTATTTATTTTTTCTTTTTCATGTCCTGGGCTGGCTGTAAGCCCCAGGAGCCTTGGGTGTTTTGCTTGAGAATTGTAAGTTTGGGCAACCTTAGTATAAGCATAGTTCTTGAGACAGCGATGACATTCGTCTATTACTAATAAAGAAACATCTTTTAGACTATATAGCTGATTTTCTAAGTCATTTTCTATGCACTGGGGTGTTGAGAAAATAATCTCAGCATTTTGCCAGAGTTCTTTTCTGGCATCTGCTTGGGTTTTACCTGTGAATAGTTCCATTGTTGCAAATAGCTCTGGAAGATTCTTTTTAAAATACTTGAGATGCTGTTCTGCCAGTGGGCGAGTTGGGGCGAGAAACAGGATCTTTTCATCTGGAAATTTTGTCATTCTGTCTATAGTTAGCATTAAACTAATGAGAGTTTTTCCTAATCCTGTTGGCAATACAACTAGGCAGTTTTTATCCTTACAACTGGAGAAAATTTCTTCCTGGTACTTTCTAGGTTTAACTTGAAGAAATTTTAGTATGTGTTCCATGCTGAATATTTAACTTAGGGGTTTATATTTGTTGTTAATCTATATTTTTGTTGGTAATCATTAACCGATGTTTTGTATATGTTTTAATTGTTTTCCTTGGCTTGGAAAATTGAAGCCCCAACCAAGAACACCTACAACCTGTCAACTGAAATAGTTTACTTTTTACCTCTTCTAATCATGGCATCAAGAAAGCATAGAACAAACCTATTAAGCCTATGGCTACTAACAAAGCATAAAGAATCTTCGAGCCGAAGAAGATTCTTGTGCCGTCTAGTTTGCCCAAAGGTAAAAGGTTAAAGGCAGCATAGAACAAGCTTAGCTTAGCAAGAAGAGAGAAATTTAAAAAATAGGCAACTGGAGCGAGGATAAAACAGACTATTATTCCTGCTGCTGAAATTAGAGCAATATGCCATTCTGTCATTTCGCCATAGGAGTAGAAATCGTGTCTTCTTGCTGCTCTCATGCTTGTGCCTTTTACATCTGACTCTAAAACAGCTAACCAAGGGATATATCCTAAAGTAATTAAAGGGAGAATAAAACTGGCAATTATACCTATTGGAAATGGATTTTTAAAATAACTTCTCGAGTAAAAACCATGTCTTTGAAATGTCCAAAGCTTTGTTTCTTCTTCTGCTTCAAGATAATAAGCTGTTGTTTTTTTAGCCAGAACAGTCAAAGCTAGGATTATTGCGAAGAATACCAAGCAAACAATAAAAAGAGTTCTTGATAAAAAAGCATAGGAAAATGATAAAATAATTAAAGACAAGAGTAAACTGCCCAGCTCTTTTGTAGTAATCATGTTTATTTCAAAATAAGCTAGATTATAAATTTTGCTATGATATAAAATTCGGGGTTTTTTATGGCTTTTTCTGGTAAATGATAAACTATTTTAGTGTGCTTGGTAATTGTGCCTATTGGTTTGTGCGATTAAGTTGGGGTTTTTAATCACTGTTATATGGCAAAATCTAAATTTATTGCCTAAAAAACAGTATAGAAAAATATATAAATGGCTTGAAGTTTATAGAGAGATAAAACGGAGGTTTAATATGTTAAAAATAAAAAAAGTCTCTGAAGTGCTTGGAAAAAGCGTGTATACTGATGCAGGAGATGTTCTTGGAGAAGTAGAAGAAGTCAATATTGTAGATAACAAGATTGATGGATGGAGAATAAAAATCTTCTCTAGCACCGCAAGTGTAATTGGAGGAGCAAGAGGAATAATAATTCCACATCAGTTTGTAAAAGCAGTCGGAGATGTGTTTCTTGTAAGTAAAGCAAGTTTACCTATGAGAAGTGATGAAGATTCAGAAATAGAAGTCCAGGAATAAAATGGAAACTCTTTTGTCAAGCCCGTTTGTAAGGGACATTATACTTCCGTTCTTATTGGTATTTGTATTAATATATGCTCTTCTAGAGAAATTGAAAATTCTAGGTGAGGATAAAAGGCAGATTAATGCTATCATAGCTTTTGTCATTGGGTTGATATTTGTTTCTTTTTCGAAGTCTGTTGGGATAACAGTTGATCTAATTGGGGTGGTGGCTGTTATTGCTGTTGTATTGTTATTATTTATGATGCTTTATGGTTTTGCATCTGGCGAAAAAGAATTTAGCATTCATAAGAATGTTAAATATGTTCTTTGGATTTTAATCAGCATCGCAATAGTTATTGCTTTGCTTGTGATTACTGGCTATTGGAGTATTATTTATAATGCTGTTGCCTCTGGCAATATTATTGTTACAAATGTTATATTCTTGATTGTTATTATTGCAGCTATTGCAATTGTTATGTGGAAGGGCAAAGATTAAACTTTTTCAGAGGTAAAAGAAAAACTAATTTTGTAAACTTAGTAACTCTGTGATTGGTGGAAGTAATTGTTTTCCAAATTTTTGCAAACCCCCCAACTACAAAACAGCAGTTAATTATTACTTCTTAATGTTAATCAGCAAACTTGGAAAAGGTTTATAAATATGGAAAAACTTGAGATATTATGTTAGAAATACTCGAGATGTTGGCATGGGGTGGATGGGGGCTTCAAGGGGTTATGAATGATTTGGATCAAATGGGGTTTTTCTCACTTGCACTACCTTTTTTATTAATATTCTCGGTTTGCTATGCTATTTTGTCAAAAGTCCCTGTGTTTAAGGATTCGAGGGGGGCTGCGGTTCTCTCTGCTGTTGCAATTGGTTTTCTTGCTTTGCAATTCGGTGTTGTGCCTGCTTTTTTTCAGACAATATTTCCTAATTTTGGGATTGGATTAAGTGTTTTGCTTATTGCTTTAATTTTAGCAGGAGCTTTTATTCAAGAGGATAAAGC
>JAPLYA010000087.1 GCA_026395775.1 Candidatus Pacearchaeota archaeon | reverse complement strand
AATGTTCTTAACCGCGCTATGTATGAATGGAAAATTAATCCTTTAGAGGATTAATTTACACATAGCATACTAGAGAATATAATCAAATTAGTAAATAGTAAACTATTTCAGTTAACAAGATAACTGTTTTCATTGGTTATTTAAACAACTAATACAATTTTTCCTGCGGATTAAAAATTATATCTACTTATCAACACAAATATCAGTGAGATAAGCAAGCAGGAGGAGCTTATCGAGCTAGAAATCTTCGAGCCCGAACATATGTAAGGGCGAGCTATTTACCCCCTCCCAAATAGAAGAAAATGAGCCTGCACAGATTTGAACTGTGGACCCCCGCCTTATCAGACTCATCTCTTACCTAATTTCTCAGTGTAAGATGCGATGCGCTACCGGGCTGCGCTACAGGCTCATTCAATAGTTTTTTGCGAGGCAATTTAATGCCTAAGGTGGTACTACTTAACCAAAAAAACAACAAGCACTCAATTTATAAGCTTTTTGAATTCAAAAACTGGTTATATTTTCTTATATGTTTTGGATTTTTTGGAGAAATTTCATTAAAAAACTTGTGCAACATTTCAACACCCCGAATAGCAATAGTATAAATTTCTAGTCGGTTATGCAATTCATTGGCTTTTTCAGAATATTTTGTGGCTCTAAATTTCAAGTCATTACATAATCTAAGTATATCTTCGGCTAAATTCTTAGAGATTGTCCTTATTTCAATTCTAGGATAAAGTTTATGGTTCTTTTTTTCAAGAAAAAGGCAGCCATCGGTATCAAAAATACCTCGAATTAGCGCTTCCTTAAGTTCTCTATTACTAAAAAATACTTCTGGAATTTTAAGTTCTAACTTTCTTCCAAGTGGTAAGCCTAACTTTTGTTTAAACTCTATTAATTCATTATTCCACACTTGAAACCCAAAAACTCTTGTTGAAGGCATTTCTCTTAAGCTAATATCAATCTCATATAACTCTTTAAAGAGGGGTTTTACCCTAACAACATAATGCTCTCTATCATCTTCAATATGCCCTCTTAATTGATATAAGCCTTTTAGCTTGCCTCCCTGTTTATAAAAATTCATACTACCATCACCAATATGCCAACCTGTTTCTTCAGCAAGTTTTGGACAAATTTTAGGGATTTTCATTTTCAAGAATAATTAAATAAACTTCTCTACCAAGAAATTCTTTTGGACAGTCGACTTTTGCTCCTGTTCCAAACGCTGTAACTTTTTTCTTAATAAAACCACTTATATTTTTTAGTTTTAACTCAGTTGTATTATTTATATGCATTTTCTTCATATATATCAGATATATATTAAGTTTATAAATGTTTCGCTATTCAATCAAAAAATAAAGAAAAAAATAAAATAAATAAAATTATGCAGCAGTCGAAGTTGTAGTTGTTGTTGCAACTTGTTTGCATGCTCCTTCAAGACAACCGCCTCTGCAATTAGTTAATTTGTAAACTATTCTTGGATTGTTTGTTGAAGTTCCGCCTAAGGCTGTTCCTGCAGATGTTGCTGAACAAGCAAATTCAAGTAAAAACTTCTCGCTAAGACAAAAGTCAGTAGCTGTAACATCAGCTGGTTGTTCTGCATTGGCTATTATTTGGTGCGAAATAACTGTTCCTCTTGTACCTGGTACATTTCCACCATCACTATCCTCGCATTTTTTACCTATGCATCTCCCTAGTTCGCAAATTTCACCAATCAAACAATTATGAGCTACCGAAGTTGCAGCTAAATTACCATTACAAGATTGTTCTGTAACTGTATCTGAATCAGCACATGCATCACTTACAATTGTTCTTTTTCCACTAGCATCATATGTTGTAATTTTTCCTGCCATGGTAAATTGTAGTCCAGTACCATCCTTTTCATCACTATCAGTACAAGAAGGATATTTCGGAGTACAAGTACTTGCTTCTACATCACAGTCAGCGTCATTACATTCTATTTCATTAAAGACAATTGCTCCGCCTGTTTCGGCGCAAGAAACTTCTCTAAGAAATCTTGTATTCAAACATTCATCTGTTTGACTGGTTGATTCTCCAGCTTCATTAGTAGATGTTGCTGTTCCTTTTGTTTGTGTAATAATACCGCTATCAGTATCACTACAGGTCCAGATTTCAGCAGGTGCAATCGCACACAATCCAGTAGCACTATCACAACCATTTGAACAAGTTTTTGTTGCAACATTTGCTGTTTTGTCGTTACATGAGTAAGTTGTTTCAATATTATTTGAACAACCATTTGTTTTTGTTTTAGAACTGGTGCTGAATCCCGACTTATAGACATAAGATATCCCTGTATCTGATGGTGTGCAGGATATTGCAGTAACTCTAGTATTTGGATATAATCCAGGTACTAACTCTTTACCAATTGCTGCTCCTGTAATGCCCGAACTGAAAGGCCAGAAAGCCATAACCATCGAAACAGCTAATACAGAGATAACTAACAAACTACTTAAAAATAAAACTTTTTTCATCATAACCTCCTTTCATTGCTATAAGCTTAAAGCTTAGTTTAATTCACAAGTCAAAACACCTATTTAAAGATTTCTCAACTTCATTTAATCCAAGAAAGCTTTAAAAACCACATTTTTCTTGCTTAGTTATGCCAAATGCTTATGACTATATAAAAGAAAGCTTGAGAAATAATCTCAAGAGCAAGATGATTGGCTGGAGGAAGGAAGAATCAGTAACAAGAATAGATAAACCTTCAGACATAGGTAGAGCTAGAGTTCTAGGATACAAAGATAAAAAAGGTTATATTGTTGTTCGAGTAAAGCTAAATAGAGGGGGAAGAAAAAGGCATAGAGTAAACAGAAATAGAAGAAGCAAGAGACAGCATTCTAGCAAGATTCTAAAGATGAATTATAGATGGGTTGCAGAAGGCCGAGCCCAAAGAAAATATCCAACCCTAGAAGTTTTGAACTCATACCAAGTTGCAAAAGACGGAATTCATTATTTCTTTGAAGTTATTCTAGTTGACCCAAATCAACCAATAATAAAAGCAGACAAAACCGTAAATTGGATATGTAGTGTTAAAAACAAGAATCGAGCTTTAAGAGGCTTGACTTCAGCAGGAAAGAAGTCAAGAGGTTTGAGATAATCCTTTATTGTTAAAATTCTGGAACTCCAATTTTCAAACCAATGAAACCAACCACCAAATAAACTGAAACAATTTAATTCTTTATCAAAAAATAATAATTCAGAGGTAAAAAACAAACTAATTTGTATAAAAGTTGTAGGTTTTCCTTAGTTCTTGAATACAATTAACCAAGCTGATGAACCCCCATTTTAAGTATGCAAAAATAGTTTATCATTTACCAACAAAACGAAATTAGTTGTTACCCCTCAGATAAATTTAGAAAACTCATTTTCGCTTATCTTTGCCTGTTCAAGAATCGCTTTTAATGTTCCTATTTTAAGCTCCATGTGCTGTGGAATTACTGTTCCTACTTTTCCATGCTCTGTTTCCTTAGTTATAAGAACATGACTGCCTCTTTGCCTTGCGATTTTGAATCCAAATTTGTTGCAAAGAATTTTCAAACAATCTTTTCCAGAAACTTTTCTAAGCAACGGCGACATTTGAAATCTCGAATGTTGTTAATAATGGCCTTAT
>JAPLYA010000094.1 GCA_026395775.1 Candidatus Pacearchaeota archaeon | reverse complement strand
TTCTACAAAAAGTAGATTTAATTGCCTTTCTAAGTTCATCACTTTGAAAATTATGACTAATAGAAAGGGTATAGACATCGTAAAAATCTTTTATCCGACTATTAACCATAGCCAATTTGACCATGGCTTCAAATTTCTCAGAGATAATACTTTCTATTGAATAAACCTTAATCCTCGGTGGTTTTTCCTCTAATAAAGTTGGAAACTCCATTTGCATAGCCCGAGGAATAATTATATCTCCAAAACCAATGTCCATTTGTAATTTTTTTCTTGCTTGACCTAAATTCGCATCTATCTTGATTCGTATTCCCTCATAATCTGCATTTTCTTTTATCTGTTCCGATATTAAAGATGAAGAAATAAACTTAACGCCATCATTGCAAGATATCGCAGTAATACTTCTAAAAATATGTTCAAGTTCAGTGGGATCGTTTTTTATTTCCTTCGCAAGAAAATCGATATCTTTAGTCGGGCGTGACCTTGGCATCTTTAAGCAGATTAATAAAAGTCCACCTTTTAATATAAAACGGTCAGAAAATTCAGAAATTGCTAGGCGATAGAGAAATCTTTCCTGAAAGTATCGTAATAGAAGGAAATCAAAATCTATCTTTTCTGCTCTTGCAATATTCATAAGTTTTGCTCTTATTGAAGCAACTTTATTTTTAACTTCTCTTTCCATATTTACTCCTCTATCAGACTTTTAAATCATAGCATTAAGCCAGGTTTGCAGCAGTGGCTTAATTCGACAAATTTAAGCATATTCAAGAAGTTTTTCCAGATTACGATCCTTACGCTTGAGATATTCAGAAAGTCCTTCCTTAGCTATATCCAGACCCAGCTTGTTACGATAGCGAAAACAATCACAGATAGTTTTTTCCGGATTATAGATACGAATTTCATGAGCTTTAATCTTTATCTGGTTAATACCTGCTTCAAATTGTTTCTTTGAAAAATGATAGAATTCAACAGGGGGGTAATTGATTTTAGGCTTCCTTAAACCACGACAGATAGCCATGGCTATAACTGAAGGGGTGAAAGTAGTCAGTTCATAATAAGATAGAGCTGAAAGAAGACATATAACCCCTCTCGGAACAGCATGGGCAAGATCAACAAAACCCTGATTAGAAATTAGAGGAATCTCTGCCAGTCGATAGAGACCCCTCTTCACCTGTATTACCTGCCCTTTTTCCCTTGCTCTTTTTATATTACGAGTATGTATTCCTGCTGCCAGAATATCTTTCGTCCTGGTAATACCATTATGCTTCTTAAAAACTTTATAGATTCTTTCATCTTTCTTATTCATAAAAACCTCTCTGGACAATACTGTATACACATTATAATATATATTAGCGTTTTTGTCCAGTTTTTATTTTTTATCATCCTCCATGCTTTTCAATCCTTTCTCTTATCCACTGCCAATCAGGTTTCCCGTAATTAAAAAATGATTTAAAGTTGTCTTTTGGCCATTTATAATAATCATCTTCAACATACTTACAGAAAGCCTCTACAAGTGCTTCTTTAGAAATATCTCTAGATATTTCCATTTCCTCAAGTTCTTCCTCTAAAAATTCTCTTGCAACTTTTCTGTCAAGCATGACACTTCCCCCTGTTATTGAGTAACCTTTTAAGAAAATGGGACCT
>JAPLYA010000070.1 GCA_026395775.1 Candidatus Pacearchaeota archaeon | reverse complement strand
GACATAAAGTGGGCATTTTTTCCACAAATAATGTGAAGGGCTCGAGTCAAGAATCATGTGATTTTGAAGAATATGAAAAAATTAAGATACACAGATTCAAACCATATCTCTCTTATGGGGAAAATATAAAGTTTTGGAATCCAGCTACAGAAATAAAGAAATTTAATCCAGACATAATTGTTGCAGAAGTCTATAGGCATCCTCATACCCATCAAGCCTTAAAAATTGCTAAAAAACTTCAGGTTCCATGTATTTTAGTAACTCATGCACCTTTTGTAGAGCCAGAGTTAAGAAGCAAGCTTAATAATCTTATAGCTGATTTTTATGATAAGCATATTGGTTCGAAAGTTTTAAAAAAATTTAATAAAATAGTTTCAATAACAAGATGGGAAGAGGCGTATTTGAAAGAACTAGGCATAGCCAAGAATAAACTTGCCTATATCCCAAATGGCATCTCCGAAGAATTCTTTTCTATTCCAATTAAGAAAGGCAGAGATATTTTGTTTCTAGGCAGAATCTCTCCTATCAAAAATCTAGAAGTTTTGATTAAAGCCACGGCTATTGTTAAAAAACAAAATCCAAGTGTTAAATTGCGAATAGTTGGGCCTGCAGAGCAGGAATACAAGCAAAAACTTCTTGCCTTAATTAAAAGCCTTGATTTGGAAAAAAATATTGCTTTCTTGCCTGCGATATTTGATGTAAAAAAGAAAATTGCCGAGATAGACAAGGCTAGAATATTTATTCTGCCAAGTAAACGAGAAGCAATGCCAATTTCTTTAATAGAAGCAATGGCTAGAGCAAGAATAGTTATCGCTTCAGATAACAAAGGCTCGGCAGAGGTGATTCAAGACAAGCAAACAGGTTTTCTATACTCTAAAGAAGACCACATCAAACTTGCTAAAACTATAGAGTATTGCTTAAATCCAAAAAATAAAAAAAATCTAGACAAAATCGAGAAGATGGCAAGAAAGAATTCTAAAAAATTTAAATGGGAAGAGATTTTCACAAGCTTTTTAAGCCTTCTAAATGCTCTAAAACCTGAAAAATGCTCTTTGAAAAGGCATTCTTCATGGTGTTCAAAAACCAAGAACACTCCGAGATTTAAACAAAAGTTTTTGACAAGATGATATCAATAATAATAACAGCCTATAAAGAGCCGAAAACAATAGCCCAAGCAATTAAGTCAATTATCACAAACCGACTTGAAGATTGCGAGATAATAGTTGCAGCTCCGGATCAAGAAACTCTCAATGAAGCTTCAAAGTTTAGTCAAGTTAAGACTCTCAAAGATCCTGGAAAAGGCAAACCTATTGCTTTAAACCTGGCGATTTCAAAAGCAAAAGGAGATATTCTAGTGCTAACAGACGGAGATGTATTTGTCTCAAAAAATTCAATAAAACAATTGCTGACTCAATTTTCTGACCCTAAAATAGGAGCTGTAACCGGTTGTCCGGTTTCCTTAAACAACAAAGACAGCATGTATGGCTTTTGGAGCCATTTTCTTACAGATATAGCGCATAAAAGAAGATTAAAAGCTTCAAGACTAGGCAAAAAGTTTTTTTGTTCTGGCTACTTGTATGCATTAAGAAAAAAGCTTCTCAAACCAATTCCAGAAGGCTGTGTTGTGGAAGACGGATTTTTTTCTCATTTAATCTGGCAGCAGGGTTATTCAAAAGAATCTTCTGGATTGTGGGATTTATTTAGATATTCTAAATCTCTAAAACAAGAATTCTGGGCATTAGGCTTGATAGTTTTTAGAGTTTATCTATGGCTCGCCATAGCTTACAAATTTAAATTTAAAAAAGAAAAATCTTCTCAAAATTTGTGGACTAGAATTGAAAGTACAAAGTGATAAGCCGAACATAGGCCATAATCAAGAATTAAATTGAAACCTAACTAGCCAGCTTTCTTGGAATGCTCTATTTTTTAACTAATAATTAATTTTCCGGGGCCTAAAGAGGGTTTATCTTTAAAAATAATAAGATCAGAGAAATCCAAAAGAATAAATACCTTGATATTTTCTTATAATTATGGGCAAAGAGAAAATAAAAAGCTGGTTGAAAGACAATTATAATCTCATTTTTCTTGCTATACTGATATTTGCAA
>JAPLYA010000054.1 GCA_026395775.1 Candidatus Pacearchaeota archaeon | reverse complement strand
ATTGTTGAAATAGCCGAATATGAGAATTTATTAGATTCCCAACTAGTCAGCTACGCTAATGATTTATACAGAACCCTAAATAAAGAGTTAGCTAAAAAACTTAGCCGATAATTTGGATAAAAATAAAAGAGTTATAGGAATATGAGCAAATTTAATCATCCCCATCCCCTAATTAGATTAGGAATAAAACGAAGAGGCAAAGCTCCCCTAACATTTTCAGATGCAAGAGGAAATTTAGAAATTTTAGCATCTGTCTTAGATATAAACCCAATTGTTAACAGCACTCAAACAAATATTCCAGAAAAAGAAGCATTATTAAGAAGAACATTAGATAAAGCAAGGAAATGTGGTGTTCAACTAGTGGATGGTTGGAGAGATTTGTCATATAAAGATTTATGTGAGTATATTCCAGAACTATCAAATAAACTCTTTTCATATGCAAATGTTCAGTTTAGCACACCCATTCCAGCATATGTTTCAAATCCTCCAAGATTAGTTCAGCAAAGATTATTTTAGTTAGATTTATAATTATCTTATTTCTTAACTAATTGATGGGATTAAACATAGCAGATATTGTTCCTAGAAAAGCTGTTAGCTTTCCGGAACTAAAAGGAAAAACGATAGTAATAGATGCTTATAATGTTATTTATCAATTTCTATCTTCAATCAGACAACCAGATGGAACACCTCTAATGGATTCTTCAAGAAAAATAACAAGCCATCTCTCTGGCTTGTTCTATCGAAATCTAGCTTTAATGCAAGAAGGACTTAAACTTGTTTATGTTTTTGATGGAATTCCTCCTGATTTAAAATATGGAACAAATAAAAAAAGAACAGAGATAAAAGCTCAAGCTTCAGAAAAATATGAACAAGCAAAACAAGAAGAAAATATTGAAGAAATGAACAAATATGCAAAACAATCTGTCAGGCTAACCAAGGAGATGGTTCAGGAATCAATTGAACTGTTAGAAGCTCTAGGCATTCCTTGTATTCAAGCTCCTTCTGAAGCAGAAGCCCAAGCTTCTTATCTTTGCAAGATAAACAAAGAGATTTATGCAGTTGGAAGTCAAGATTATGACTCATTATTATTCCAAACACCAAGATTAATTCAGAATTTAACACTAGCTAGGAAAAGAAAAACACCAACTGGTTTTATCTATATCTCGCCAGAAATAATTGAACTAGAGAGTGTTCTTAACACTCAGGGGATAAGCCACGAACAGCTGATTTGTCTTGGAATTCTAGTAGGCACAGATTATAATCAGGGAGGAATAAAAGGCATAGGCCAAAAGAAAGCTCTTGAGATAGTCCGCAAGTTCAAAACTCCAATAGAAATTTTCAAATCAGTTGAAAATCTTCTCGAGAAACAAAAAAATAAGTTCAATTGGCAGGAAATCTTTTCTTTGTTCAAAAAGCCAGATGTTAAAAACTTTGAAATAAAAAGTTTAAAACTTAATCTCGCTAGAGTTAAGGAAATCTTGCTAGAACGAGAGTTTTCAGAAGATAGAATAGATTCAGCACTTGCCAAGTTAAATCAAGTTAAGAAATCTCAAGAGCAGAAGAAGCTGTTTTAAATCGAGAAGTAAATGACAAGCTACGCTTTGGTATACTCAAAATTGGAGTTCATTGGTTAAAAATTGCATTGCTTCAATTAAAATAATTTTGCACAATTGAACCTTATACTAAAATAGTTTATTTTTACTCCTTAATCAGCCATATTTTATAGTTTTCCCCAAACTTTTTTAATAACTTTTCGTGCTTTTTTATCTTCTTTAGAATACCAGGAAAATTCTCTTTTGCATATTTTAAAGCACATATTTTTAGCACCATTATATTTTTTAGATATGTTTTTTTATCGGGTTTTTTATTTTTATAACAAACTTCTTGGAGATAGTAAATTGCCCTTGCCATTTTATTATGCTTTTTGTTTAGCATAATCAGTTCTTTCTTCAAGGTATGTGGAGATCTAGGATAAATTTTATTATTCATCATAATTGCAAAACCCAACTGATTTGCAGCAGATTTTCCCTATTCATAATCAAGATAAAAAAGCCTTCTTTTTGATAAATTAATCAGCCTTTCAAGGCAAGACTCCAAATAAAAAGCAATTGTTTCTTTTTTAGGTTTCAGTTTAAGAACGCGTTTTTTATTTTTGTCAAACCAACATTTCTGTTGATATAATGGAATACCATCTCTGAACGAGCAATAAAGAAAAGAGTGTCCTTTTCTTACCAATTCTTTAAAATTTCGTGAATCTGTGTAATTAATAAAAACATTTTTCTCATATAACGAAGGGGTTTTGCTATCAAATTTTAACTTTACACGCCTCAAATAAACTTCAATGTCATAATCAGAATTCTTATTATAATCCCCTCTAGCTCTTGAACCAATTAAAACTATAGCATTTATCTGTGTTCTCTTATAAACTTTAAAAATCGTTTTTAGAATAAGATTTTTAATCCTTGCGTTTATGCACATTTTTTTAAAAGTTCCATCTTAAATTTCTTAAGTTTAGCAAAATTTTCTGCTTCAGGAAAAAAATAAGAGTATTCTTTGCTGCTTTTTAGGATAATTTCTTTTAATCTTTTTATATCAATTTTATATTCGTTAGAGAGTTTGTTTAATAAATCTTTATCGAGGCTTATTTTGTAAAGTAGCGAGAGTATATCAACTCTGTCTTTAAACCCTTTTATTGTTTCGTGCCTTTTTTCTTCAGCATCTATTTTCAAAAGTAAAAGTATTTCAGGAATAACTACTTTAAACCCCTCAACATTTTTGAATAGGTTCTTTTCAAAGACCTCTTTGCAAGAAATTCTCAGATTACAATGGTGTGGCGTGCAGATATCTATATCTATTTCTCCAACCTTAGCTTCATATTTATTTAACTTTTGATTAAAATTTATTGTTATGCTCCTTTCAGCAAAAAAGTTTTGGAGTTTGAAAAAATCATCAAAATTAATATAAATATCTATATCTTTTGATTTTAATGCTCGTGAATAAAGCCAAATAGCCCACCCCCCAATCAGTACAAAATTAGATATTCTCTTAAGCTCAAAAACCAAATTTTGGCTTTTTTCAGTTATTATTTCATTCCACAATTCCATTTTATTCAACTCCCACCCTAAATATGGGATATTTTTCCAAAATATCGGTAATAAAATATTTGCTTTCCATCCCCCACAAGCTATAAATATCAACAAAAATCTGAGGAATAGAAGCAATTTTCCCCTTGCTATTTTCAATTAAATGTTTATCTTCTGTTATTAAAACGAAAACATTCTCTTTTCCTTTAATTAGTGGTTTGTCTTTTAGCCACGTTTTTAAAAACTCTTTTTGCTCTTTTGATACATAAATATACACGTTAGAATATTCAAAAGGTACGCTTTTGCTTGCTAATCTCCACGCAGAGTAAGCAGTTAAAATGAAAGGAGAAGATTTCTCAATTTCTGTTGTCTCGAGATTTATACAATACTTTTCAGAGATTTCTTTATTGATGCTTCTGTTTGTTGCCCACTCAAAGAGGATTTTTGAGGCATCTATAACGCGAAATTGCATAGGGAATATTTCAACTGCCCCCATCTCTTTCAGCCTTTTCAAAATTTTATTAACTAAGCCTAAAGAAACATAGCATTTCTTAGACAATTCTAACTGGCTAAATCTTTCTTTTTTATTTAATACTCCAATTAAAATTTCCCGGTAAATTCGTTCATATTTCTTCATTTTAAGCTTTCATTATTAATTTATAGTTATTTATAAATCTTTCGCTTTTTGGTGAAAGCTTTATAAGCAAGCCCTTATCAAAGTTAACTCAAGTTAAGAAGATTCAAGAGCAGAAGAAGCGGTTCTAAAGATATTCAAAATCTATTTCAACGCTCCTTTAATAGTTATTTATACTCTTCAAGATTCTTTTTCTCAACTTTTGCAGAAGCATCTAAAATTTTTCTATCCTTCTTTTCTTTTTCTTTCGTCTCTTTTTCTTTCGTCTCTTTTATTATTTCTTTTAAATTCCCGCCTAATTTGATTATTAAAAGGCCAATGAGAATAGTTATTGCGAGACTTAAATAGAAAATCCATTGATTATTAATCATAGTGGATAGCAAATCAATTACTTTTTTAATAACCCCTGCCAGCCCTATTAAAGAGGTTATAGCAAATGAAGTAAGTATCCCAAGCAAGGTATTGCTATTAAATACTGCTTTTGCAGGCTGATACAGAAATATAAAAAGAATTATCCAGATTATCATAGCGAAAATAAAAGCCCAAGATAAAGAATATTCAAATCCCAAAACCAATTTAAAAAAAGGATTTATAGATGTAAATAAATTATCCAAGAATATAACTGTCGGTCCTATATATGGTTTTTTAATTAGTATTGTTTTCCATTCTTTTTTTAAGTACTCGGATGTTGTTAGTGTTTTATTCTTGTAAGTTTCAACTGTTTGTTCAGGATCATTTTGAAGATAGCTAGGCAAGCCTGGAACATCATTATCTGCAGCCCAGGCAAGATTCAAAGCTATAAAGCTAGCCAAGAACAATGCTATAATAAAAACACAAATTAGTTTATTTTTCATTTTCAATCAGCCCTTCTATTAAAGAGATAAACTTTTTAGATCTTTTTATCGATTCTTCTGCATGGAGCAAATTAGCTTCTGCTTTGATATTGTAAACAAACAAACCTCGTTTCTTCTTCTCATTGAAGAATATTTTTAATAATGTTTCTGCTTTATTTATAGCATCTTCATATATCTCTAGGAGTTCTTTATCCAACTCTCCCGAGTAAACAAATTTTTTAAATTCCTCATAGATCTTTTTATGCTCTTCTGGTACTTTGGTTACAATATTTTTTGTTAGCAGATAAGCTTTAGCACAATAAAAAATAGAATAGTATGCATGTGAGATGACAGAGCAATAAAAAGTTTTTTCTTTAGTAATGCCTAGAAATTCTTTTGTATTTAAGTCAGTGGAGATCCTCAAGTCATTTTGTGCAAGTAAAAACTCATCTCCTGCTCTCATTAAATAAAGTCTAACCTCTGAATCCATTTTTGATAGCCTCTTTTAGATCATAATAATATCTGTTGCTATTTCTAAAGATAAGTCTATTTTTAAATATCTCTTTTCCATAATTTTCTTCTTTATCAAGGAGCATTTTAATAAAATCTTCATTAGTTAAAACAATGACATGTATCTCGGGGATAATAAGGGAAGTGAGGTTTTCTATTAATTTCTGCTTGTTAAACGCCTTTTCTTTTGTTATTATTGTTTAAATGAGCTTCCTGCTCATCTAGATATCCCAGAATAGAAATAGTTTTATCAGTTAAATTTATCTCGCAAACACTAGAATTTCCAATTTTATTTATTTTTATTATTCCCTGTTTTTCCATCTCTTTTACAGCTTCATAAGTTTTTGGATAGGCTTTTTTCATTATTTTTGAAATCTCTCGTATAGTAGCTTTTAGAAAAACATTCTTTCTAAATAAGTTCAGTATCTCTTCTTGCTTTTTTGCCAGCATTTTATTAAACCAATAAGGGTATAATGTTATACCTTTTAGGGTATATAAAGCTTTCTCCAGCCCCCTAGTCAGATTATAATTTACTATTAAGTAGTAACAAAACCGAAAGATTTATAAACCCCCTTTTCCCAGAAATATTAAGGAAAAATTAAAATGGGATTATTTGGCAAATTTAAAAATGTTGGTATTTATTGATTCGCGCCCCGTAATCTTTCAGTTGTTTCTTTTCTTTCTAGTTTTCTTCCCAAACCCCTAAATGAAATATCTCTGGTTGCAGCTTCTTCTTCTGCTTCTAATTCCCCTTTCCACAGTAACTTTCTTATAGACCCAATAAAGACAATAATAATTAAACCAGCAGCAAATGCAAAAAAATAAGGAATTGACTCTTTTGAAAGCCAGCCAGTTGTTCCCCATTGATATAAGTATAAGGCCAAATAATAAGCAAAGAAAAAGATCCATAATAGTCTAGCCATTAGTTTGCTATTCATTTTTACAGTGAATATAAGCAGTATGATAAAAGGGATTATGGATAAAATTGCACCCCCCATAGCGCCATAACCTGTCCTTATTGCTGTTATAAAGTTAGAAGGTAGTGCTAAAAGAGCAAGAGCTGTTATTACTACTGTTATTCCAATTGAGAGAAGTTTTTTGGCTTTAAAAATAGAGCCAACAATCGTATAGAGAATCATATAAAGCAGGATTGCAAAAAAAGCTCTTGTAAGCATTTCTTTATCCCCAAATAAAGGACTCAATAGGTCTTTTAATGATGCAATTATGCCTGTAATAACCCCTTTTGTAGTCTCTGCAATATTATTTGTGTTTTGACTAGCAGGCTCTTCAGCAAAAACTATTACAGATAAGAAAGAAAAAATGATTAAACATAAGCTCATTAATGCTAAAATTTTTTCTTTTTTCATATTCAATATAAAAATAACTCTCTTATAAACATTTTATAATTGGTCGTTTTTAGATGACCACCAAATATTTGTTCCTATTTGATTCATGTTACCCTATGCCTACTATTTATAATTTTATTTTGCATTTGCCCGAGTCTATGATCTCTCTCAAACCAACTTTCTATATATCCCAAAATTGCGCATATTATCCATATAATTCCTACAGCAATAAGAGCCGTGGAATCTTTTTCTGCCAATGCCACTAATAGTATAATTACCCCCACAATAATCCCAAACCACGCAAATATTGATGATGACCCTTCTCCCATTTTATACCCCCTGAGCCTCAGCCTCTTCTTCTTTTAATCTATCGAGAGCAATTCTTCTCTGCATTCTTCTTTCAGCAGCAGTCATATTAGTTTCCATTTGCCCACTCCAGATATGCTTATCAATCCATCCATTAAAAAACACCATAAGTAGTGCAAGAATACTTACTATCCCATAAACCCAGCTCATCCACATTTCTTTTGCAGTTTGCCCTTTTCCTGGGATAGAAGTATAAACAGTTAAAGCAAGCAAGAACACCGCAAAAAACATCCAGACAACTTTTTTCAAAAAAGTATTTGTTAGCATATGTTGTGCAAAAAGGAAAATGATTATAAAAGGAATAACAGATATAAGAGCAACTCCTAAGGCAGAATAAGGATTAAGCATTGATTTAATTAACTGAGAGGGTATATAATAAACAGCAAGGAAAGACACAATTACAGCAACTAAAAAAGAAACACCTTTCTTATTCTTAAATAAAGGAATTAAAGAAAGTATAGTGCCTATGATTAAAAGCACTAAAATAAAAAATAAGGTTTTTATAAAACCATCACTTTGTAAAAATGCTTCAGTTGTTGGACTTCCTAAATTGCTTACAATATCATTTCCAGCTTGTTTGATATTATCCCACAAACTAGCTGCAGAAACAACATTTATTAAAAATAAACTTAAAAATAACCCAACTAAAACAATTCCCAATATTCTCGCCACCCTCTTTTTCATATTTTAATTACTTAATTTAACTTTATAAATCTTTCTCATGATTCAGAACATCCGCGGGATGTTCTGTTTGTTAAGGATACTGTCATCTTAGCGAATGGTGCAACATCTTCCCCATTTTTCTGATTAAATTCAAAATCTTATTTCTCCCCAATTTCAAATTTATCTCTGCCATTTCTGCTGGAGTTTTTCCCTTCAACTCCTGATGAGGGTTCACAA